>NZ_JBNGPA010000008.1:0-235951 GCF_050589845.1 Carboxylicivirga agarovorans
TTTATAGTGTTGTTCAAAACAAGAAACCATACAGTCAAGACTATATTTGTCTTGATCCTAGAGAAAGAAATATGAACAGCTCCAATGAAAAAGTGGCTTAAAAAATTGTAATTTATTAGAGTATATCCGTGGTCAAAAGAAAAAGAAAAAGAAAACCGTGGTTTCAAAGGAAGTAGAGTATTGTACAAACAAATGATTTAAATAAATAAAAAAAGAATGAACCACGAATTACACGAATTGTGCAATCGCTACGCGATTACTATGGCGCAGCCATAATCCGTTAAATCCGATTACCACGATGGCTATCAGGGTACACGAATCATTGACTAGACCATTTGATTATTGTTACAACTAATCGCTAAGCGATTAGATAATCCGTGTAATCCGTGGTCAAAAGGAAGAAATCCGTGGTTACAAAAATCAGTTTCTTTGTTCATCAATATAATTTATACACAATCGAGCATTGGCTATGCCGGTGCATGGAACTGAAGTGCGCGGAAGTACCATTACCAGCTGTATACAAAAGCATCCATAAAAAAACCCGGAACAGCAAGCTATTCCGGGTTTCACAGGTGTTTATAATATTATTTTTTCAACGGCGTTCCATATACTTCTTCAAATGCAACTTCTGAAAAAGCTTTGCGCTTCTTTTCCGGTGCTTTATTATCGACAGGGTAGCCCAAAGGCAGGAGCGCTATTGGTTCAACATGCTCAGGCAACTGTAATATTTCCCTTACAATAGTTGGATTAAAATGACACACCCAGCAGGTTCCCAGCCCTAGCTCTGTGGCCCGCAAGGTCATGTGGTCAATAGCAATAGCTGCATCCACATCGCAATGGTCTTTCTGATCTACCGATCGCTTCCACGATTCTTCATGATCGCCACAAACAACAATCATTTGCGGCACATTTTTAAACCACTCCCTGTCATACGCTGTCTTCAACTTATTCAGATTTTCATCATCTGAAATCAGAATAAAGTTCCATGGCTGTTTGTTGGCTGCCGAAGGAGCCATGCGACCTGCTTCCAAAACTTCAATGACTAAAGCCTTAGAAACTTTTAACGGTTTGTATTCTCTGATAGAATATCGCTCGCGAAGTAATTGGTTAAAATGCATAAAACAGGATTTTGTTCGATTGCTTATTTTGTTTTTCTTTTCTTTACAACAAAATTAAAAGGACTGGTGTAACTTCCAAATTTTAGTTAAAACAAATGTTTTTCTTACTATCTAAAATATTAAGCTTTTTGCTGATTCCATTTAACTGGTGCGTACTTTTACTTGTACTTACTTTATTTATTAAGTCGAGATCAGTTAAAAAGCTCAGCTTCATTTCTGCGGCTCTTATCTTTTTGTTTTTCTCCAACTCGTATATATTTCAGAAAATAACAAAAGCCTGGGAATATCCGGCTCATTCACTCCAAGATCAACAGTATAGCGTAAAGCCCTTGGTTCTTTTAGGTGGATTATCGGATTATGAAGATGCCATCCAACGCATACATTTTTATGAGGCCAGTGACCGTTTGCTACAGACCATATTGCTCCATAACATGAACAAAGAAAGGCCAATAGTAATAAGTGGTGGCTCTGCAGAAATATACTTCACTGAACGACCGGAAGCAGATTACCTGCAAGAATACTTAATTAATATTGGTATTGACTCATCGAAGATCCACTTTGAACAGCAATCGAGAAATACTTTTGAAAATGCATTATACTCGGCTGCCTTATTTGATAGCTTATATCTCAAAAAGGACATCGCCCTGATAACATCGGCCTTTCATATGAAACGTGCTAAAGCTTGCTTTGAAAAACAGGGCTTTAAGGTTGATGCCATATCAACACACCTTATCAGCTCTCATCAACCACTTAAACCGGCCGATTATTTTCTCCCCTCTCTCACAACGCTTCAATTGTGGCCTCTTTTATTAAAAGAATGGATGGGAATACTTGTCTATAAAATAAAACATTACATCTAAAAGTCGCCGCTGGTTATCCTGGGAAAATGCCTTTAAAATACTATTTGATAATCCTTTATTTTTTTAACCTCGGAAGAATTTCAGAATAATCACCTATTTATGTAATTACATTCCTGCGGATTAAATTTACAGTAATATATAATTGTCTGTTTTTAAGCATCGATGAATAAACACGGTGACACAAAGGCTCAGAGTTATATTGATTCTTAATATAAAAATCTGCGACTCAGTGCCTCTTCAGGTATGCGGAACTATTTGTGTTAATTGGTGAACCCCGATAGCTATCGGGGTGTGGTCTTATATTTTACAGGTAATGTTAAAAATGAAATCCCCGTTAATCATTGTTACCGGCGACTTAAGACAGTTTGTATATTCTTATATACCAACACCAAAACCTACACTAAAAATAGGCTCCCACGATTTATAAGGAGAATATTTATGCTGCAACACGTCAAACAACACCTGTACAGTCAAGAAGCTACGTTGTGATATCATTTTCCTGTATCCTCCTCCGAAATATATAAAGGGAACAAAGTTTCGTTCTTTTTTCAATAAGGTAGTGTAGCGTTCCATGCTGTAACCTGCAAATTCACCATGAGCATATAGGGATGGTCGTATATTATATTGTGCAAACAAGCGACCACCAAACTGATTATAGGTTAAAGCAGGGTCGTATCTTTTATCTTTTGTATATTGGTACTCGATTCCTAAGCCGGCATACACTTTGGGGTTTAAGCGTGCTCCAATAACCGGGCTTATGATTAAATTCGTATAATCTCCGAATGTTAATCCAATACTACCACCGGTAAATAGTTTGTCTTTGAATGCTGGCTTTTCTTCATTCGTTTCCTCCTGGGCTATGGCACCAAGGTTGAAAACAGCTAATAAAGCACATACGAGAATAATTTTTACTCTTTTCATAATTGCGGGATTAGATACAACCACAAACAAAACCATCGGCTAAGCCTTCAAGCAGTTCATTAACCTTTTGCCGCTCTTTATCAGAGCCTTTGCAATTATCGCAAACCGGCATATTGACCTGCTTATGATAGCTCATATTACCATCGTTAATACTTGCATCACAAACAAAGCATTGATACAACTTGTTAGTATTTATTATCTGTGGCATATTATTTGGTTACAAATAAAGTGATTACAAAAATATAACATTTAATGCGAATGTGCGAAATAAAGAAATATGTAATTAAAACCGTAAATTGGCTTATAAAGCATAAAGTGATGTAGAAAGGGCACTCTAACACATCATTTTACAAGTAAATAATAGTTAACCTTAAATAATAGAGTTATGAAATCGCTTATTGGTCTCCTGGTATTATCAAGCATTTTGGTATTGCCTATTGAAAATGCAAATGCACAGAGTAAGAAAAAGAAAAATAAAAAAGAGCGCAGGATGGAACAGTTTGTCGAAACACAAAAGCTGGTCGACAGTAAGGCGTTTATTTTTGTGCCAGACAGAGCCTTCCCTCAAGGTGGTCGTTCCATTGACCTTACAACTAACTATGGTTTCATAAAGGTCATGAACACAGAAACAGAAGGTGACATGCCATTTTTCGGACGTGGCTTCTCTGTACCTTATGGTGGTGACGGCGGCATTAAATTCGATAAAACAGCAATTAAAGACGAAAAGCTGGAGATAAATGAGAAAAAAATGCGCATCTCCTACAGTTTTGAAGCTGCAGGAGAAAATGACACTTTCCGCATTAGCATGGATATCTCATACAGTGGCAGTGCCTCTGTAACTGTAATCAGTAACAACCGAAGCAGCATTAGTTATAATGGTGAAATATCAGAACTGGAAGACGAACAGGATAAAGAGTAATGTACTTTAAAATAAACAAACGAGGATGTCCAAATTTTAAGTTTCACGCTAAGGCCGCTAAGAATTACGCCAAGACAACAAAGTATATGATGTTATTTTTCAACACCTTGCGTGCTTTGCGTTTTTTTTTTCGTTTGCGTTCTTTGCGAGCAATTTCTTTCATTTTGGACAGCCCCGTTTTTATTAACCTTTAATCAATATTACTTGCCAAGCAGCAAAATATCATAATCTGTATTTAAAGCTACCTGGTTGTTCTTAACCTTAACCGTTTGCCCCGAATAGTAATCTTTAACCATATCTCCATTTGCAAACACACCGCTTACATCAACAGACTTGGCACCCAATGGTAGATCAAGGCCTACAATCACCTTATCATTATAATCTCCAGATACATATTCACGCTTGAAATAGTAAGGCTCATTACTTATCATCTGGTGAACACCCGCTCCTACCGATGGATGGGCGGCCCTGAACTGTCCCAGTTTTTGCCAATGTGCAAGAATGGCTTTTACAGTAATACCGTTCACATCTTTATTGCTTGCCAACTCTTCCCAGTTCATAAATGAACGTAAGGTTGCATCACCAACTGTACCTTCGATCTCCAGGCTACGACCTGTTTCATCGCCATAATAGACTTGTGATGATCCGGGGCATAACAACAGCTTGGTTCCTGCTTCAATGGTTTTGATGCGCTGTTTATCAAATGGCCCGCCATCATCATGCGATGCGGCATAATTGACAATAACCTGTCCTTTAAGCGGTCCGTTTAACGCGGTGCTATACTTAGAAAAAATCTCTTCGTATGTTTTAGTGGCGTCGTACTTAAATTCGAAATTGATGAGACCTTGCATTCCATTGGCAAAATAATCGACTTTACGATCGCCAAAATCAAACCATCTACCACCGGAAACACCGTAGTTATACACCTCACCTACCATGTAAAACTCATTTTCATCCATCACCAGGTCAGGATTAGCAGCTTTCCAGTCGGCAAAGGCTTTAACGGCTTCTTTCCATAGATCAGCCCATACATCTTCCTCTGTGTGCTTTACCGTATCTAAACGAAAAGCATCAATTCCGTACTTACGAATGTAGTCAGTTAACCATTTGATTATATAATAACGTGGCGTACGTGGATAACCTGTTGCGCTAAAAAATGCATCAAGCTCTTCCATCTCTTTTTCCAGACGACCTTCGTCAGCCCATTTATCCATTAATGACTTCGGCAGCTCAACTTCCTGTGTGCTTTCTGTTCTGATATCAGGTAGATTCTCAACCAAAGTACAGGTTACAGTCGACTCGTAATCCTGGTAACGACATTGAGGCTCAGTACGCACCCATTCATCACCCCATAGCGGATCTTGTGATGTAACAGGTCCTGTATGATTGATCACAACATCTAACACAATTCGAATACCGTGTTCATGAGCTGTTTGAACCAGCTCACTCAGCTCTTCCTCTGTACCAAAGTTAGGTTCCAAAGCTGTCCAGTCCCTTGCCCAGTATCCATGAAAACCATAAGTAACACCTGTTCCTTCATCAACCGAACCATGTATTTGCTCCACAACCGGACTAAACCAGATGGCATTGATTCCTAAATCGGTGAAATACCCTTCTTTTATCTTTTGGGTAATACCTTTTAAGTCACCGCCCATAAAACCACGTAATGTTCCGGTTTCTTCTGTTCTGTTAAAGTTCAAATCATTGGATGTGTTACCGTTATTAAAACGATCGGTCAAAAGAAAGTAAATATTCGCGTTCTCCCACACAAAAGGTACTTCTGCTTTCTTTGTATCCGTATTCGTCTCTTTTGTTAAACACGATGTCAGACCTAGTGCTACCAGCAATAGCAAGCTCATTATGCTTTTCATAATCTTATCAATTAGTTTCCTGTAAATTTAAGAAAGCCTGCTAACACTTGCGTAATAGCTCATGGTTCAATCAAAGAACACACACGCACATAAACCTCATTATCTGCCACATACAACACTTCCAACCCACTACACTTTTAAATTTTGACTGTTCCGAAAAGGTTTGCAGAAATCAATCACTTATGGCTGTTTCCTTGGATTCCTGATAAAATTTCTACTTTTATCCATTGAATAACCTTAACAAATAATACTAATATGACTAAATCAACACAGCTTAAAACCAGGTACACAATAACATCAGCCGATACAGATATGTTTTCCAGGTTAAAGCCCGGAGCATTGGTTAATTATTTAATACAATCAGCCATCTCCTCAGCCGAGAACCTTGGGTTTGGATTTGATGACCTGAAAGAAGAGCATCTTTTTTGGGTATTAAACCGTTTAAGCATTGAGATTTATCGCCCCCTTATGTGGAACGAGCAGATTGAGGTGGAAACCTGGCCCAAAAACATTGAGCGTATCTTCTATATCCGTGATTTTATAATAAGAGACGCACAAGGTAAAATAGTAGCCAAAGCGAGTTCGGCCTGGCTGGCCATAGACCTGGATACTAAGCACCCGGGGTACTTCAATAAGGAGAAAATGGAAATATTCACCGCACTGAAAGATGTTAATGCCCTTGAATATACACCTGAAAAACTTGGAGGCGTCAAAAAACAGTCTGAAACAAGCATTACACCAACATACTTTGACATTGACCTGAACAAACATGTAACATCTACACGTTACGTCGATTGGATGATGGATACCTTCTCCATTGACTTTCACAAGAATAACTATCCAAAATCACTATCTATCAACTACATAAAAGAGACTATGATCGGGGAAACAATAGTTATTTCCAACCAGGCTGATAGCAATATTCATCGCTTTGAAGGGTTTAATCCCGCTCAAAACAAAATCGCTTTCAGAACTAAAGTTGAATTCTGATTATTTATACAATCAGCAGGCCCGCATCTTTAAGTTGTGAGAATGTATAGCTATTGATAAACTTATTAAAATCGCCCGGTTGATTAGTCTCATACTCGTGCTGAAATGAGGCGAAACTAAGCGATTCTTCCCGTAACGAAGCTTTGCTCAGGATATCTTTCAACCAGTACCCGAGTGAAGCTTTGGTAGTAACCTGCACATGGGTTTTACCAGAAAACAGTGTCAATTCTGTCATTTTTACATCCTTCTTACCTTTCTTTTTAGTAAAATCTTTTACATGTGGTTCTTTACCTAACCAGATAACACGGCTGTTGTCTTTTATCAGGATACCATCTGTTAGTTTACTTTCAATATAGCCAGGCGGTATTTTAGTTTTTGGAACTTTAAATTCAAACCACTCAGACAAAGGCCAGTCAAAACAAATACCATGCATATAATTGTAAAGCGCCTTTTTTAATCCCTCACTAAATTGCTCATGAATCGTCCCTTCCTGATCTGTAAACTCAAGGTCATTGTTGGCAAAAGTCCCTCCTAAGCCATTGGTAATTGTAAGGCCGTATTTATCAGGTTCAAGACCTACGGGACTATGAGCCGTCAGTGCAAACTGATGCCAAAAGCCTGAGTTTACAATTCCCAGCTCAAACAGTTGCCTGACTACTTCCAATGCGTCAATTGTCTCCTGGGCTGTTTGCGAAGGAAAGCCATACATCAGGTAGGCATGTACCATTATACCTGCTTCTGTAAGGTTGGTTGTCACATTACTTACCTGCTCTATACTAACACCCTTATTGATTAACTTGAGAATCCTGTCTGATGCCACTTCAAGCCCACCTGCTACAGCTATGCATCCACTTTGCTTTAATAAAAGGCATAGATCTGCAGAAAAGTTTTTCTCAAAACGAATGTTAGTCCACCAAACCACCTTCAGCTCACGTTTTATAATCTCAATGGCCAGGTCTTTTAACAATGCCGGAGGCGCTGCTTCATCCACAAAGTGAAAACCATGTTTAGCAGTTGCTTTAATCAGTGCTTCCATGCGATCAACCAGCAAACTTGCATTGACTGGTTCATAACGTTTTATGTAGTCAAGTGAGCCATCACAAAACGTACATTTGCCCCAGTAACACCCATGTGCCAGGGTCATTTTAATCCATTGACCATCAGACCAAAGTCGAAACATGGGATTAGCCGTTTCCAATACTGATATATACTTGTTCCAATCTAAATCGCTGTAATCGGGTATCCCCAGTTGTTCCTGTTTAATATCAGTTTCATTGGCGCCATTCATTAACTCCACACCATCAGCCTTACAAACAAAGGTCCGTTTTAATTGTGACTGCAGACGCTTACCTTCTATCAACTCGATCAAACATTTTACCGGCAGCTCACCATCATCAAGAGTTATATAATCACAAAACTGAAATACACGCTCATCTTTTAATTCGCGCAGCTCGGTATTGACAAAGCCTCCTCCAAGTGAAACCTTTATTTCTTTATCGTAATTTTTTGTGAACTGCCCTGCTCGTAAAGCGCCCAGTAAGTTGCCCGGAAACGGGATGGATATCAACACCAGTTGCGGATTATGATACTCCAATAAACGCTTTAATTCTTCCTCCATGATCTGTTCAATAAAGCTTGACGGTCCCTGCAGTTTTGTATACAATTCATCAAAGGATGCGGCTGAGCGTCCCAAGCGTTCAGCATACCGGCTAAAGCCAAAGTTGGAGTCTGCAACCTCGATGATAAAATCAGACAAATCTTCAAGAAATAAGGTACAATAGTGCTTCGCCTTATCCATCAAGCCCATGGTACCAAAAGCCTCTGAGTCGTCATGTAATTGATTGAAGCGACTTGCTTCAGGTAAAATATTTCCATGACACAAATTTTGTGCTTCTATAATATCCGGAGCCCGCATAAAGTCCATTACCCGTTGAATACAGCCGATGTATTCATCTCTTAACAAATGGATGCGACGGGCATTTTCACTGAAATGCCCATCTATTACATATTCATCAAACAGCTTCGTTAAACCATCAACACAAAACAATCGATGGATGACTTCAATTCCCAGGTCAGCCTGAAAGGAATCCACATTTATGGTGTTTAAGAATCCCTTTAAATAAGCTGTAGCCGGATATGGAGTATTTAATTGTGTAAAAGGCGGCAATACTAATAGAACCTTGGTCATAAGCGTTATTTCTTAATGCAAAAATAAAGAAATCGAATCAGCTACTCTAATTGTTATTTTACAGAGTCGTATTAAACATTGAAATGTCGAACATTTGAACCTCATCTTCGAATCTTACAGGTTGATTACGTGCAAATTACAAGATATAAATACAACAACATCTTTTTTGGGAGATAATGAAACATTTGTGCCATCAAGGCGTATCAGCACGAGGTTGTCCGGCAAAAACAATCAAAATAAGGGGAATTGAAAAATACATTTGGAAGAATAGAAAGGAAGCAAGGGGAATTGCATTGGGAAGGGACTGCCTGTACAACAGGCTATAATGAATATTTCTCACAGGTAAAACTACCTGAAATCAACTAGAATTTTATCTAAACCACTTTGGCCACTTTGTGAGCGAAGGTGATTAATTAATCTATCAAACTCATATTTTTATGAAATGTAGAATTGGGATTGCTATGCTTATCGCATTAGCATTGGGTGTTACAAATTCAAGGGCACAATCAATGGATGGAGATACCATTGATTATTTTAACATGTCACTCGAAGACTTGATGAATATGGAAATTGTGGCCGTATCAAAAAAAGCTGAAAACAGTTTTGATGCGCCCCTGTCTTCATCAATCATCACAAAAGAAGAAATCATTAATTCGGGAGCTACAACCATTGAGGAAGCGTTCCGCCTGGTACCAGGCTTTATTGTCAGAGAAGAATCCAATGGTAACTATGATGTACATATCCGCGGGAATGACAACCTTCCGTCAGGTAACTTTACTTTTTTCACTGAAAACTCCATGTCACTCATCATGGTAGACGGGCGTAAAGTTTTTAATAACATGAACGGCGGAACATTCTGGGAAGCTTTACCTGTTAGCATCTCAGATGTTGAGCGCATTGAGGTTATCAGGGGCGCCTCTACCGCGCTTTACGGACCTAATGCCGTTAGCGGCGTTGTTAATATCATTACCAAAAAGGCTGAAGATAAATCAATTGGCATTGACGGCAATTTCCAATTTGGTAATGCAGCCACAAAGATTGGTGACTTTGCCTTAAGCAATTCATTTGCCGATAACAAAGTTAAAACACGCATTAGCGCAAACTTTGAGCAACGTGAGCGATTCACCAACGATTACTATAACTGGGTTACCGGAACTTATGATCCTTATAGCGAACTGATCGATTACATTAACGGCAATCCTACCGGCGAAGATGATCCTACCTTTGCTGATCCTTCACTTGCCAAGGACAGGTATGGTGTGAATGCCTGGTTAGATTTCAAAGCATCGAAAAAGGTCAATTTTGCTGTATCAGGAGGTATTCAGAACTCAGAAGCTCAAAGCGTATTTATGGAAGGTTCTAAAACAATGTTAACAACAAGAGAATCTGAATCTTTCTACTTTAATACCATATCAAACATTCACAATTTAAGCGTTCAGCTATCAGGTACTTTTGGCACACAGGATATATATGCCGGTAGTGGTACGTCATCAAAATATGACCATAGTAACTTTGATGTCATAGCCGAATATGATTACACCATTAACAATCTGACCTTGCGTCCGGGTGTCAGCTACCAGAGCATTGTGTACGATGACACACCTTATATTCCTGAAAACAAGCCAGGATCAGGTTATTTAAATGATGAATCGGTGCTAACCAATTTTGCTTATTACTTACGTGGCGACTATAAGGCCAGCGACAAGTTAAGGTTTATTGCCGCTATTCGATCAGATCATTATAACAAACCTGATGATAATTACTTAACATACCAGCTGATCGGAACTTACAAACCGAATGACAACAACTTATTCAGAGCGTCATACTCAAAAGCCAACAGAGGCCCTGTAATGGTTGATTTTTATGCAAGCTACTCCGAAGGTTCCATGACACCTGGCAATGCTTATCTGCAATACCTGGGTAATGACCACATGAAACTACCAACCAGTAATGTACTTGAATTGGGTTATCGCGGACAGCTTACACCAAGCTTACAGGTTGATATTGAAACATACTATTCAGTCACAAAGGACTTCCCTACATTTGAGCCGTCAATAATGGCGCCAACAGCGGAACAACCTTATATCCATATTATTTACCAGTATGACAATGCTTCGGTGGAAGCAGCACAACTGGGTGCAACTGCAAGTGTATTGTATAAGCCAACTTCAAAGCTTTACTTTAAAGCCTTTGCCACCTTACAAAATACCGAACTAAAGAACCTTCAGAAAAAGCTGGTTCCGATGTTAGTTGTGCCGGATAATTCAGTACCGGGTGGACCAATGTTTGAAAATCCTGTTTACGAAACAGTGGATCAAAAACATGAGCAAACGCCTTCATTCTATGGTGGTTTCTCGGTCAATTATATTCCAGCTAAGAAGCTAAGCGTTTTTGCCGGTTTGAACTATTACTCAAAGCAGACTTATGAGCATGATTATGCCTATTCGCAAATGCATTATTTTAATCAACAATTAAACCCTGACTATACAGGTTCAGGTATTGCCAATGTGAAGGCAAATACAATTGTTAACGCTAAAGTATCCTATAAGGTGTACAAAAACAATTCGGTTTTTGTCAATGCCCGAAACCTGTTTAATTCAACAAACCGTCAGTTCGGTTTTGCCGATGAAATGGGAGGATTATACCTGGTGGGATTAAACATCAGTTTGTAAAATATAAAAAGCCGGAAGCATTGATGCTTCCGGCTTTTTATATCAATCTTACTATTAATAGTATTAATTGGCATATTTCTTAACAATGGCTTCCATCTGCTCGAATTGCTCTTCCATGCTCTGAAGCAGTTTTATCTGTGCACGTGTGCGAACAAGGTTATGATCAGGGGCATTTGTTTTGTAATAGTTATCACCATCAATGTAATCATCCAGGAAACGTACCGCCTGTTCATAGGTTAACAACTTAGCTCCAAAAGCGAGTGTATCAATTTCAGCAGGTGTTAATACGCCCTTTGTCTCTTCAAGGAAACCTTTGATAAAGCCTTCAAACAGCTCGATATTCATACTCACATTATCTAAATTCTTATCGTCCTCGAGGCCTGTATTCGCACCATTTCTAATGGCATCACCAATATCATAACAAACGTAACCTGGCATAACAGTATCCAGGTCAATTACACAAAGAATATCATCATTCTCATCCAGCAATACATTATTGAATTTGGTATCCTGATGAACGATACGCTCCGGGATTAATCCTTCACGTCCCATTTGCACCACCTTCTTGTATTCTTCAGAACGTTCCATCAGGTAATCTACTTCTGCCTTCACCTCTTTCAATCGCCCAACCGGATCTTGCTTCACACGTTCCTGAAAGTTGATGATGCGCATTTCAGTATTGTGAAAATCAGGTAATACCGGGTATAAGGGCTCTCCTTTAAGATCAGCTAAACGGCTTTGAAACTGACCAAATGCTTTTCCTCCTACATAAGCCTGATTGGCATTTGACAATTGGTTATATGAACGCGCCCCCTCAATAAACAAAAACATGCGCCAGTAATTACCTTCCGCGTCTTTTACATATCCATTTCCATCAAAGGTATCAATGGGAGTTAATACCTGACGTTCCAGATCACTTCCCTCTATTTTACTTAGTTTTGATCGCAAATGATCGGTAACCCGCTGAATGTTCTTCGTTAACTCGGGTACATTTTTGAAAATGTGATGATTTATAATTTGAAGCAGGTAATTAGGCTTATCATCTTCACTTGTTTTGACTTTATAAGTGGTATTGATCAAGCCATCTCCGAAAATTTTAGCTTCACTATAGGTTCCTTCAATCTTAAATTGTTCTACAACCTCTTTGATATTAATTGCCATAGCTGATTATATTTAAAAACAACAACAAAGTTATCATTTACTTTTAATCATCCTATATTTTCTTTGCTTTTTAATACTCAAACTTTCTTTTCCTTTCGTTATGAAATGTACATACATTTTATACGGCAAACACCTAACTTTAAATAACTACTCAGAAATGGTATTGTCTTCTGGCTCAGGAAGCTCTTCGTGCAAAACAAATCGCTTGTAATAGGATGCGATAACCGATGTTAATGGTAAAGCAAGCAACATACCAATCAAGCCCATCAGGCTTCCCCATATCGATAAAGCCAACAGTACTATAGCCGGATTCATGCCATATGCTTTACCCATGATACGGGGAACCAATATTGTTTCTTGTATGATCTGAACGATAGCCAGAACTAGCAACACAAGCAATGCAATCTGCCAGAAACTTTGGTTTGTTTCCATTGCTTTTAAAAGCGCGAGCAACAATGCCGGTATGAATCCAACGATTTGCAGATACGGAACAATGTTTAATGCACCAATAAACAAGCCTAATATGATTGCCATTGGTAATCCAATTATCTTAAAGCCTATGGCAAGTAATACGCCAACAATTAAGGCGATTAATCCCTGTGAGCGGAAGTACAAGTCCATTGAGTGCCCCAGATCATCAACTATCTCTGATGCGACTTTACGGTATTGTGAAGGTATTATACCTAACCACAACTGTCCCATCCTTTGGAAATCCATCAGTATAAAAATAGTATACAATACGACAATCAGCATTCCGATTATACCGGCAATAACACGCATTGAACCAGAAAACAAATTCCAGAATCCGGGTAATACTTTCTTTATCGTCCCGTATATATTGTCGATATTTAAGTAAGATACCAAATCTGTATCACGTATAATATCCCTTAAACTATGTTCCCAATCAAAGGGTAATACATCCCTGACATCCACCGACTGTACATATATCCTGATCAATTGCACCATCTTATTCATTTCCTGAATAAAGGCCGGAACTAAAAACAACATTATTGCAGTTAAAGCGGCCCCTACAACAGAAACAGTCAATAAAACAGACAGACCCCTATGCCGGATTCTCATCTTATTCTGAACAAAATTAACCAGAGGATCAAGCAAATAGGCTATAAACACGGCAATGATAAATGGTCCTAATACATGCTTGAGTAGATTAATCACATATAAAACAGCTCCAAAAACCAAAGCTGTCACTACCATTCTAACAACACGATCAAATGTGTAAGGGCGAGGTTGATAATTTTCCATATTTTTTAAATTTGCGCCAAAGTAATAAAATTGAAGTCAATTATACCGACTCACAAAATAAATACAAGCACCCAACGTTACTGTCTATAAGTAATACTGCAAGTATTCGTTAATTTTTGTAAAATTTATTTGCTTAAATGTAAAAATTTGTATTGTTTTTTGACGAAGCTTTTGTTACTTTGCATATTATAACCCTAACTCTATCTGCAGCTGAAATTTTGCAGAACTGTTGATATTTGAATTAGAGAAATGAAGTGGATTGAGCGCTGCATATTATTATTTATCTGCACATTAGCATTCTTAGCATGTGAACGCGAATTTGTGTATCGTGGTGGAGAAGAAGGATTATCCTTTTCGACCGACACCATCATGTTCGATACTATCTTCACTTCTATTGGTTCCACCACTAAAAATTTCAGAGTTTATAATCCTTATGACGAAGACATGTCCATCGAATCTATTGAGTTAGCCGGTGGGGATGATAGTGGTTTCAGACTAAATATAAATGGCTACCCCGAAAGCTATGCAGAAGAAATTCGCATCAGGGCAAAGGACAGCCTTTATATTTTTGTTGAAGTTACCATCGATCCTGTGGGTAGTAATACCCCCTTCGTTGTGACCGATTCCATATATTTCAGAACCAAAAGCAAACTACAAACTGTTCAGCTTGTTGCTTATGGGCAGGATGTTGTTCTGATGAAGAAAGAATGGTTAAAAACCCAGACCCTGACAAGTGAAAAGCCCTATTTAATATATGATTATCTCGTTGTTGATTCTGCAGAAACTGTTACAATTGATCCGGGTGCCAAACTCTATTTCTACAAAGATGCAAGCATGCTTGTACTTGGCACTCTGAATGTTAATGGCACAACAGAAGAGCCTGTTGTTTTCGCAGGACACAGGCAGGAAGAATGGTATGAAGATAAACCCGGGCAATGGGGCTATATTCATCTCCTTCCGGGCTCAGGTATTTCGACCTTTAATAATTGTATCATTAAAAATGGCATGATGGGTATTTTGGCTGACTCTGTTGGTCTTAGCAATTCACCTGTCTCAATAAACAATACCAAGATAGAACATGTAAGCACATTTGGTTTATTGGCTCAAACTTCAAATCTGAGTGTATCAAACAGTGTGTTCGGGGATTGTGGAAACAGCTCTGCCGCTTTAACTGTAGGAGGAACATATGAATTTACCCATTGTACATTCGCCAATTACTACGATTGGACCTTCAGAAATAATCCGGCAGTATTTTTAAGCAACTATTATGTGGATGCCAATGATAACGAACAGATTGTTCCACTTAAAGAAGCAACCTTTAATAATTGCATCATTTACGGAAACAATTATTCCGAACTGGGATTTGATCTAAAATACAGCAATAATGAAGCTCCTGAACTTGATGCCAATTACCTGTTCAATCACGCCATCATCAAGCTTTCAGATGATTTTGATATTTCTGATGAAACAAAATTTATCGATATCCTTAAAAACGAGGATCCTTCATTTATTAGTATCAGTGATTACAACTATCAACTTGACACCCTTTCAGCAGCAAAAGATGCAGGCGATTTTAAGTTAGCAGAGCCCTTCCCTCTTGACATTCTTGGTGCCAATCGTTTACAAGACGATGGTCCTGATCTGGGTGCTTATGAACGCTATGAGAAAGAGTAAAATTACTTCAAGCTTCCTCACACTTATTTCACTTTTCTTTATCGCTCAATTTACCATTGCACAGTCAATTACAGGTGAATACGCAATCATGTTCTATAACGTTGAGAATCTCTTTGATTGCGAGAACGATAGCCAGAAACAGGATGATGAATTTACACCTGATGGCAATAAAAACTGGAATAATTACCGACTTTACAACAAGATAAAAGGCCTGGGAAGAACAATTGTGGCAGTCAACGAATGGAATCCTCCAGCCATTATTGGACTTTGTGAGGTAGAAAATGACGATATTCTCAAAAAACTCATATACAGCACCGGTTTATACAATCTGAACTACAAATACATTCACTACGAATCGATGGATAAGCGTGGTATTGATGTGGCATTATTGTACAGAAAGGGCTTTAGCCCGATAAAGTCTTCACCAATCCTGCTTTCAGATACAACAGAACACTTCTTTACAAGAGACGCTTTATATGTAAAAGGAGCCATCTCTGGCGATACGCTTCATATAATTGTAAACCACTGGCCATCCAAACGTGGTGGTGAGCTGGCTTCAGAGACAAAGAGAGAAATGGTTGCCAAAGTAATAGCTTCAAAAATTGATTCAATCAAACATACTGATCAACATGCTAAACTGGTCATCATTGGAGATTTTAACGCGGAAATGAATTCCCCCTCGCTCCAATACCTGCTAACCAGGTCAAAAACAGATTCACAACTTAAAGCCAGGGAAATAAGAATGGATAAGGTGCAGGGCTCACATAAATACAAAGGAACCTGGTCATTAATTGATCATATTCTCATTTCAGAAACCTGGCTTAACAACCCGGTATATGGCTTTGATCACCGTATTGTCAGCCTCCCCTTCTTGCTTGAAACTGATAATACGTACAGCGGATCAAAACCCCATCGCACATACACAGGACCAAGGTATGTGGGTGGAATCAGTGATCATTTACCTGTCATAATCAAAATTCACAAAAACTAAAAAGCATAATATCAGCATTTTGTGTAGCTTTTTATCATTTTTTTTTGCACTATAGCAGGAAATCCTTTTTTCTGCCGTCAATAGTATGTAGAATAATTTTAATGACAGACGAAAAACTACTTTTAGACAGAGTTGTAAAAGGTGATTCCAATGCCTTTCGTGAATTGGTTGAGTTAAACCATAAGAAAGTCATACACATTTGTTTATCGTATGTTGGAAACCCAACTGATGCTGAAGATATTGCCCAGGAGGTATTTATAGAAATGTATCGTTCGATCAATAACTTTAGAAATGAATCGAGCATATCAACCTGGCTGTATCGCTTAGCTGTGAATAAATCGCTGGATCACATCAGGCAAAGCAAACGTTTAAAACGCGGAAGTGGTAAAGTAAGCTCAATGGAAAAATCAGAAATTGAGAGAATAAATATATCAAACAAACAACTGGCAAGTGATTCTCTTGAAGAAGAAGAGCGGAAAAAACTGCTGTACCGATCAATAGATCAATTGCCTGAACGACAAAAAGAGGCCCTTTTATTGTCACAGATCAAGGAATTGAAACAACAGGAGGTTGCTGATATAATGGATACCTCCGTTTCATCTGTTGAATCATTGTTAGTGAGAGCGAAACGCAAGTTAAAAGAATTGCTGATTAAGCACAAAGAAGAGATATATTAACGCAAGATTATTATTTTTTTATCGTCATATAAGTGAGTGTTAGTTATGAAAAATAATGAAAAACATATAATTGATGTTGACCAGATGCTTCGCCAGGTATCGGTTGATGACTATAAACCTTCACCAGGTTTTGTAGATGATGTTATGACCAAAATTGCAGGCATTGAGCAACACAAATCACCAAATAAGTACTTAAGAATTGGTTTTCAACTGGCCGCGGCTTGTGCAATTCTTGTGTTTATAACAAATGCATTTGTTATACTCAATTCATTAGGTGTTAATGATACAGACACGAATGACTGGACCTCTGTATATGAAACCAGCAATTCTGCCAACTGGTTCGATTACGAGAATGATGATACATTTTTGGCAAACAATCAAATAAACAAATAGTATGAAAAGACCCTGTAAAATATGCTGGATTATTTTAGCCTTGTTCCTGCTTGGTAATATCATACTATTAGGTTTCTGGTGGTTTGATGACGATCAGGAAGACAGACGGAGAGAGTTCAGTAAGGAAGAACGTCACCAGGGAATGCGTCAACACTTTATCAGGAACGCTGGTATTGATGAAGAGCAATTTGACGAGATGTATGCCCTATGGAAAGAACATTCTAAAAAAATGAACTCCCTCCAGGAATATTCAGACAGCCTGAGGCAAGTACTAAAAGCAGAAACGTTCAGTGACAGTCCAGACAGCCTGGAAGTTAAAGCCTTATTTATAGAAATAGCCGATAAACAAAGACAGATAGAAGAAGCTAACTTCTACCACTACAGAAGGATAAGAAGCATTTGTAAAACAGAAGAGCAAAGGGAGCAGCTAGACAAAATGTTTCGATCCAAAATAATGGATAGACGACCTCAAAGACGTTATAAAGGACACAGAGGTAAACACTAAGCACTTAAAATACTGATATTATATCACTTAGCAAATGCGCGCTTGCTAAGAATGTGATAGCTATATCCGATTGTAAAATAAAACTAAAAATTAAACACGATGAAAAACAGATATTTATTCGCAGCAATTGCAGTACTCTTGACATTCACAACAGTATCTGCACAACGAAATTCGAAACAAGCTAATCGTTCGAACAGGGATATAAAACAACAAGAATGCCGCATTAACAACCTGACTGAAGAACAACAAGACTACCTGAAGCAGGAAAGAGTGAAGTTCCAGAAAGAAATTCAGGCAGATAGAAACCAGTTGGGCGAACTTATGGCAAAAAAGCGCACCCTTGAAACAACCGAACCTCTGAACCAGAAGAACCTTGATAAAGTTTTAAGCGATATCAATGCTGTTAAAACAAGTATGGCGAAAAAAAGGGTTCGACATCAACAAGCCATCAAATCACAGTTGACTGACGAACAGCTAATAGCCTTTGAACAGCATTCGAATAATAACAGAAAAAGAATGCATAAAGGCCAGGGAGCAGATAGCAAAGGAAAATTTGAGTGCATGAGCAAAGGCAGTAAGCAAAATATGCATGGTAAAAAAGGAGGTAATCGAATGAAAGGACACGGTTATGCAAACGGAAGACATTGTGGCAGAGGCCATGGCAAAGGCAACTATAATGAATGCATACTATCAGACGAACTAAAGGAAGAACTTAAAACTGCACGTCTTGAACTGTTAAAACAAGAACAACCTTTAAGCAATCAACTTAATGAATTACGAGCGCAATACAGAACAATAACCTATGGCAGAACGATTGATTTAAAGAAAGTGGACAAAAACATTGATCAACAAGCAGCTATACAGCTTGAACTTGCCAAATTAAAAAGCAAGCATAAACTTGATATAAGAAGTCAGTTAAGTGACGAGGAAAAAATTTGGTTTGACAAGAGGCAAATGCAAAGAATGCGTTATAACGCGATGAATTAAATCAATATTACACATTATTAAAAAGCCCGATTGAAAATATTTTCAATCGGGCTTTTTAAATACCCAAATAAGCAAACCTGCTCATATGTAAATACTTAAATATTTTAATTTGGAGTGAGTGATAAAAATCATAAGCAATTATCCATTTTTTAAGGTAGTATTGTCACCCTAAACGTTTGATTGAGTGTCTTAAAGTAAAGTTACAAATCATAAGCTAAATCCTTAATAAGATTATTTACCATGAATGAAAAGCAATGCAAACGAATCCAGGGTCTGTCAACATTAGTTGGTAATACCCCACTCCTGGCTATTGAATTCGAGTATAAAGGAACAACTAGAAAAATTTACGCCAAAGCTGAATTTCTTAACCTTACGGGTAGTATTAAAGACCGTATGGCTTTCCATATCCTAAGTAAAGCATATGAGGAAGGTCAATTAAAAGAAGGTGACAGAATTATTGAAGCGACAAGTGGTAATACAGGTATTGCTTTTTCTGGTGTAGGAAGAGCAATGGGACATCCGGTTACCATTTTTATGCCTAACTGGATGAGTCAGGAACGCAAGAACCTGATTAAAAGTTTTGGTGCTGATATACGCCTGGTAACACCTGAGGAAGGCGGCTTCCTTGGAAGTATAGATATGGCCAATCAGTTGGCTTCAGAGAATGACAGTACATTTTTACCTCGTCAATTTTCAAATTACGACAATTGCGAGGCACATTATACAACAACAGGCCCTGAATTATACTGGCAGTTAAAATTCCGTTCACTTATTCCTGATGCGTTTGTGGCGGGTGTAGGAACCGGAGGAACTGTTATGGGCGTAGGAAAATATCTCCGCGAGAAAATAGAAGGTGTCAAGATTCATCCCCTTGAACCATCCAATTCACCCACTATGACAACCGGGTATAAAGTTGGAAAACACCGTATCCAGGGTATCTCAGATGAGTTTATTCCTTCCATAGTGAAACTGGATGAATTGGATGAAATTGTCAGCGTTGACGATGGTGACGCAATAATTATGGCGCAGAAATTAAGTGCTGAACTTGGTTTAGGCGTTGGAATTTCAAGTGGCGCCAATTTCCTTGGAGCTCTTAAAATCCAGGAGGAATTGGGTCCTGATGCAGTAGTGGTTACTGTTTTTGCAGATGATAATAAGAAGTATCTGAGTACTGACCTTATGAATGAGGAGCCGGTAAAAGAAGACTTTATGTCTACAGGTGTTGAACTTCACAGCTATGCAGCCTTCAAACGTGTCTGTCATACCTGTTGTGACCCTAAAGATTGCCTGGAATCGTGCTACGAAGGCGGTGAAAGGGAAGTAAAATTACCTGCCTGCCCAAGAAGAGAGACAGTAAGTAATTAGTTTTTATAATAGTTTGATAAAGTTTTGGTTTGATAAGCCACCTCAATAAACGAATTGAGGTGGCTTATTTTTTTAAGATTCTGTTTCAAGTATCTTATTATAACCAGCAACAACTCCCTGTATTAATGAAGAACTAAATCCTTCATACTCCATTTTATTAAGTGATTTTATCGTTACTCCCAGTGGTGTTGTCACCTTATCAATTTCCGGTTCGGGGTGAGAGTTATTTTCAATGATCAACTTTGAGGCACCCTTCATAATCTGTGCGGCAATTTCCTGCGATAATTTCGATGAGAATCCAATCTCAATGCCTCCCTGAGAAGCAGCACGTAAAAAGCGCAGTGCAAAAGCAATTCCACATGATGCCAATACTGTGGCAGCAGGCATTTGAGCTTCAGGGATGACCATTGTTGATCCAAGCTGATCAAAAATATTCACCACATCTTCCTTATAGGATAAGCCTTTTTCGTTAAACGATAATGCGGTCATTGATTCCTGGATAGCTATAGCCGTATTAGGCATTGCTCGAATAATTGGCATATCACCCAGATATTCTTCCAGATCATTGATCTTAATTCCTGATATAACCGAAATTACGACATGATCACCAGACACCAATGTTTCCTTCACCTGACTTAACAGTGCACGTGCAGCAGTTGGTTTTACAGCAATGATCACAATTTCAGCGCCATTAATAGCACTTACGTTGTCTGTGGTGATATTAAATCCATCCTCGTCTTTTAAGTGCTGAATAAATTCCAGTTCAAGGTTGGTAATCGTAATTTGATCAGCGGTCATTAAGCCACTTTTTACAAGCCCTTTTGCGATGGAAGAGCCGAGGTTGCCTCCTCCAAGAATCGCAATGTTTTTAGATATCATCCTGTTTTATGTTGTGTTTGATAAGCAATAATATACTGCACAAAGCTAGACAGGATAATCGATAAAAAAATCACCAATAATGGTGAAATATATCATTGTTTGAGCCCATTTTTATCAGGCAATTGATTTGTTATTTTCGATTACTTCATGCGCTGCCAGCGTAGCAGCAACAACAGAAACAATGGAGATAAAACCGGCTAACATAACTCCTATATAAGGTATCAATAATACAAGCGAGAACACAAAGCCGTTTCCAATAGCAAGGCCTTTATTGCGCCTCATAAATCGTATGCTGACATCTATTTTAAATCGCCTGCGCTCAAAAGTATAATCGAGAAATGAAAAACCATAAAAATAAGCCGAGACCAGAAACAGGGCGACAGGCGTAAGATATCCAACAACAGGTATGAAGCTTAACAGAAATAGCAACACTGTAAAAAACAGTTCAACCGATAAGTTACGCATAGCCAGCAATACTCCCCGTAGGATATCACGCATAAATTGCTGAAAATTGAAAGGTATTGTTGTTCCCGATATAATCTCTTCGGTTTTCTCAGACAGAAAGGCAAAAACAGGAGATAACATTATCAGTATAATATAGCCTCCTATATATGCGTAAATGATGAAAAACAACAATCGTAACACGATCCAGATAAATCCTTTTATCAGACTAATTACAAAGCCTGAGCCCCAAAAATCCCAGGCTTCAATATTCATCCACTCATTGATGGAGGTAATAACACCATCACTAAGTGTTGTTACTGACCAGAACCCACCAATAAAAAGCAGGATATTAAATAATACGGGAAAAATAAAATACCAGCCCAGTTTATTACGGAACATAAAAGATGTTGCCCGTGAATACGATTTCAAACCTAACTGAAAACCTTGTCGATAGTTCATTATTAATGTCTCTCTTTTTAAAATCACACGAGGCCAAAACTAAGCTTTTAGCCGAAAATTTACTACTTTTGTGCTGCCAAAAAATCAAATAGAAAAAATGATGGATATTCAATTATTGACTGCCATATCGCCGGTTGACGGACGATATCGAAACAAAGTAGATGGATTAGCTTTGTATTTTTCTGAATACGCTTTGATCCGCTATCGTGTTCTTGTTGAAATAGAGTACTTTATTGCTCTATGTGAGCAACCTCTTCCTCAATTGGCCGACTTTGACAAAGCGCTTTACGAAGACTTGCGCAAAGTATATAAGAACTTTGAATTGGAAGATGCCGACCGCATTAAAGAAATTGAATCGGTAACCAATCATGATGTAAAAGCAGTTGAATACTTCATCAAAGAAAAATTTGATGATTTAAAGCTTGAGAAATACAAAGAGTTTATCCACTTCGGTTTAACTTCTCAGGACATTAATAATACTGCTGTTCCTTATTCATTGCGTGATGCAGTGCACGATATCTACTATCCATTATTGGAAGAATTAATTCAAACGCTGGATCAGCTGGCTACTGAATGGAAAGATATTCCAATGTTGGCCAAAACACATGGACAACCAGCCTCTCCTACCCGTTTAGGTAAAGAGATGAAAGTGTATGTTGAGCGCCTTAACAAACAACTGGCCTTATTAAAGGGCATTCCTTGTTCTGCTAAGTTCGGTGGTGCAACAGGTAACTTCAATGCTCACAATGCTGCTTATCCTGAAATTAACTGGGTTGATTTTGGTAACAACTTCGTTAATAACATCCTTAAGTTAGACCGCGAGCAAGTTACAACCCAGATTTCGAACTACGATAACATGGCTGCCAGTTTTGATAACTTCAAGCGCATCAATGTAATCTTGTTGGACCTGGCCCGTGACTTCTGGACATACATCATGATGGAGTACTTTAAGCAGAAGATTAAAAAAGGTGAAGTTGGCTCCAGTGCAATGCCACACAAGGTAAACCCTATTGACTTTGAAAACGCTGAGGGTAACCTGGGTATTGCCAATTCTATTTTCTCTCACTTAGCTGAGAAATTACCGGTTTCACGTTTACAGCGAGACTTAACCGATTCAACTGTATTACGTAACATAGGTGTACCAATTGCACACTCGGTTATTTCTATTCGCTCATTAGCTAAAGGTTTAGGTAAACTTTTATTGAATGAAAACGCTATTAAGCGCGACCTGGAAGATAACTGGGCGGTTGTAGCTGAAGGTATTCAAACCATTCTTCGTCGTGAAGGTTATCCTAACCCATATGAAGCTTTAAAAGAGCTTACACGTACCAATGAAGAAATTAACGCCAAAACAATGGCTGCCTTTATTGAAACATTAAAAGTTTCGGAAGAGGTAAAAGAAGAAATGAGAGCTCTGACTCCTCACTCTTACACCGGCGTTTTTAAGATATAACATTAGCATTACTTGTGATTCGGGCAGTAAAAGCATAATTTTACTGCCCGTTTTGCATTTATGGCAAGAAGATTGACTTACGTGTATAACGGCCAATAACTGTCATAATGACATCAAAAGCAATTAATCAATAATGAAAGATTTTTTTAGAGTACTACGCATTTATTTGCCTCCATACAAAGTCAAATTAGCATTAAGTTTCTTATTTAACCTGCTGGGTGCATTGTTCATTGTCTTTTCAATGCTAGCAATGATCCCTATGCTTAAGGTTATATTACAGGATGATCAGGAAGTAACAAACCTGATGGCATGGTCTCTTGATAAGGATGCTCTTTTTAATAATATCAACTACTACATCACCATTGTAAAAAACAAATATGGACCTGGCTCCACTTTACTTTACCTGGGTTTATTCGGTATAATCACTACAATGTTAAAAGTAGGTTTTTCTTATCTGGCCTCTTATACAACGGTGGGCATCCGCAATGGCGTTACACGTGACATCAGAAAAGCCATTTATAACAAAATGATAGAACTTCCATTAGGCTTCTACAGCAATGAACGCAAAGGCGATATGATGGCTCGTTCTACTGCCGATGTTCAGGAAGTTGAAACATCTGTGATGTCATCTTTAGATATGTTCCTGAAGAATCCAATTATCATTATTGTGGTTTTGATCTCAATGTTTTATGTGAGCCTTGAATTAACCCTGTTTGTATTCCTCGTTCTGCCCATTGCAGGCTTTGCTATCGGACGCATCGGTAAAAGTCTTAAGAAGACTTCACGTGAAGGTCAGACTAAATTAGGCCTGATCCTTGGCATTATTGAAGAGTCCCTTTCCGGCTTAAGGATCATTAAAGCATTTAATGCAGAAAGCAGAATGGCCGGACGCTTTACCAAGGAGGTAGAAAGCTATCGCCGAACAATGAATAAGCTGCAAAGACGCAGACACCTGGCACATCCTACCAGTGAATTTCTCGGTACAATTGTTTTTGTTATCATCCTATGGTATGGTGGTTCACTTATCCTTAATGAGGATAAAAGCCTCGACATGTCAACATTCTTTGCGTACCTGGGTATGTTCTATCAGATCATCAATCCGGCCAAGGCATTCTCGCAGGCAGCCTATAGCATTCAAAAAGGAATGGCAGCTTATGAACGTATTGAAGCAGTACTGGAAGCCGACCTGGACATCAAGGAGCACGATGGATCTCAAGAAATCAAAGAGTTTAAAAGCCATGTGGAATACCGTAACATTACTTTTGCGTACGAGGATGTAAAAGTTCTGAAAGACGTTAGTCTGACCATACCTCAAGGCAAAACAGTGGCATTGGTTGGGCAGTCTGGTAGCGGAAAAACTACATTTGTAGACTTGCTTCCACGCTTTTACGATGTGCAAAGTGGTGGTATTTATATAGATGGCACAAATATTAAAGATCTCAAGCTATTTGATTTACGTGAACTAATGGGTAATGTAAATCAGGAAGCCATTCTATTTAATGATACCATTTACAATAACATTACTTTTGGTGTTGAGCACGCCACTGAAGAAGAAGTTATTAATGCAGCTAAAGTTGCCAATGCACATGATTTTATCACATCGACAGAAGATGGCTATCAAACGGTTATCGGAGATCGTGGCAGCAAGTTATCAGGTGGTCAGCGCCAGCGTTTGAGTATTGCGCGTGCTATTCTGAAAAACCCTCCAATACTGATTCTGGATGAAGCAACTTCTGCTCTTGACACCGAATCAGAACGCCTGGTACAGGATGCTTTGGAGAACCTGATGAAAAACCGGACATCATTGGTTATTGCCCACCGCTTGTCAACTGTTCGCAATGCTGACCTGATATGCGTATTCAATGAGGGGCAAATTGTAGAAACAGGTACCCATGATGAACTGATTGAAAAAGACGGCATATACAAAAAGCTGCATTCTATGCAAATGAGCTAAACCTATACATGATAAATAAAGCTGTCTCTGAAGAAATTCAGGGACAGTTTTTTTATGTCTTAACAGGTATAGCTTCAATCAATTTTAAGTGGTGCTCTTGAACAAATACCAGAAGTCTACTTTGACAAACACGACCTCGTTTGGCATTTAATGACATGAAAAGCAAGTTTTAGACACTCAACCACAACTTCATTAGCAACTGACTATCTGAACATTATAAAATACTTCACATTTTTTAACATCAATTCCGTAACATTTCGGCATCAAACTACATAAATACATATTAAAAACTTGTAGGATATGATGTTGAAAGATTGGGTTGGGTTAGTTACAGGTTTAGTAATATCTTCTGTTGTTACAGCACAAAATGCTGTTGATGCCAAAATCAAACGTTACAATAAAATAGGAAACTTAAAAGTTGACACAACTTTTAATTGCACATACCTGAATGATTTTATGATACCTTACCAGGAATTTGCAGACCTTCATAATTGTAAGATCAAGATTAAAAGCAAGAAACTAAAAACAACCATGGCGGCACGTCCACATTTCTTGTCTTTACTGCTGGGTAAAAGAAATCGCCGTTACGTTATCCTGGTCAACAAAAAAGAATCGTTCAAGGGTGTTCATTTAAAAGATGTACCATCTGAAGCAAGAGTTGGATTGTTCGCCCACGAGTTAATGCACATTCGTGATTATGAAAGTCGTAAAGTGACAGGAGTTATGGAGCGTGGTTTTCAATACCTGTCACAGAATGGAAAGAAAAAAGTAGAGCATTACACAGACAGCCTGACAATTGCTGCGGGTTTTGGTCAACACTTGTACGAATGGGCTTCTTTTGTGCTACATGACTCCGATGCCTGCGAGGAATACAAAAGCTTTAAATCAGAAGTATATATGTCACCGGTTACTATTCTATCACAAATGGAATCAACACGACCGCGACCATAACAATGCCTTAGTCATCTTTAGATATAAATGTAAAATAGCCGGTGAAGCATCATTCCACCGGCTATTTTATTTATATTATTTACTAAGATCAGGCATCATATACCACCATAAACTTACGCTTATCCGGGTCAATTGAAACATCAATTTTCGCTGTCGCCAACAAGTCTTTGCACCCCTTTGAGAGGTTGACGAACGAAATTTCCTTACCAAGTTCCAGGTACTTATCATTCAGCTTTCTAATGGCCTCTATCCCACTTTGGTCAACCACACGGCTGCTTTCAAAGTCAACAATAATCTTGTCTTCATCATTTTTCGCATCAAATATCTCTGCAAAAGCAGTCGTAGAGCCAAAAAACAACGGACCATGAATATCGTAATGTTTAATACCATTCTCATCTGTTCGACGACGCGCGTGAATACCTGTAGCGTGATCCCATGCAAATGATAAAGCAGATAGAATAACACCAATAGCGACTGCCAGTGCCAGGTTATGGAAAAATACTGTTACCACAGCCACGATGATCATAATAAGAAAATCGGCAAACGGTGTTTTCTTAAAGTTTTTAATACTGGACCATTCGAAGGTACCATAAGCCACCATAAACATTACCCCAATAAGAGCAGCAACAGGTATTTGTTCTATAACAGGCGACAAGAACATAATAAACATCAATAAGGTGATGGCTGCAACCAAACCTGACAAGCGACCACGTGCTCCTGAATTAATGTTGATCATACTCTGTCCAATCATCGCACATCCACCCATACTTCCAAATAAACCGGAAATAAAGTTGGCAATACCCTGCGCCATACTCTCCCGGTTACCACTACCACGCGTGTCGGTGCGCTCATCAATGATCGTTAGAGTTAACAGGCTTTCAATCAATCCTACTCCAGCGACACTCAACGCCGGCAGAAAGATTATTTTTAATGTCGCCATGCTAAATAGGTCGGCCGGATAATCCGTAAATATTGACGGCAGCCCCCCTTGCATCGATTTTCCTTTCAGAAGGTTTAAGACAGTTGGTGTTTCAATACCAGGCATAAAGGACAAACCGGCAATGACTAAAATAGCTACCAGTGCCGATGGAATGGCTTTGGTAAATCGGGGTAACACAACCATAATTACAATGGTTAATACCACCAGTGCGGACAATGTAAATAGTTTTGTACCTGTATAATATGCAAACACTCCTGAAGCATCACTACCAAACATTGGAAATTGAGCCATAAAGATGACAATGGCAAGGCCATTTACAAACCCAAGCATCACCGAGTGGGGTACTAATCGAATAAATTTACCCAGTCGCAATGCACCTACAGCCATTTGCATAATCCCACCCAATATGATCGTAGGGTATAAATATGCTTCACCATAAGTTTGTACAGTAGCGGCAACAACAACTGCTATGGCTCCTGTAGCACCTGAAATCATACCTGGGCGACCACCTAACAATGAAGTAAAGAATCCCATAATACAGGCTGCATATAAGCCGATTAGCGGATCGACACCTGCAATAAACGAGAATGCGATGGCTTCAGGAACCAGCGCGATGGCGACCGTTATACCTGATAAAATTTCATTTTTAACACTTGAACCATGAATCAGTTCTTTAATAAAAGTCATGTATAGTTATTTTAAGTTACTACAGCACAATCAGGCATTGAATTAACAATGCTCTCGCAATATTTATAGTTGGGGATTTAACTGTTTATCAAACAGCCATAAAAGGATAATGAATTAGCGGGCGCAAAGATAGGAATAATGCAGCTAAGACGAAAACTTTAATTTTAAGAGAATGTAAAAAAAAGCCTTGTTTCACCACTCATGAAACAAGGCCAGTAATGCGATTATTATACTATTAATATCTCCACTCTTTGGCAGCTTCATACATAGCCACCACATTTTCTACAGGTGTTTCCACCTTTAATTTGTGAGAAGGACCTAAAATAAAACCTCCTCCCGGCGCCATGGTGTCAAGCAATTGCTTAACTCCGTCTTTAACTTGTTTTTCAGTTCCTTTGCGCAGTAACAACTCTTCATCTAAAGCTCCTGAAAAGGTGATATACCTGCCAAAATCCTCTTTCAAACCACCCGGCTCCATTCCATTGGCCCTGGTTTGAATAGGATCAAGAACATCAGCTCCCAAGCTAATAAATTCTGGTAGTAATTTCCTTACTCCACCACACGAATGCATATAGAACTTCACACCATTCTGGCGCGGAATTTCAACAAAAGCTTCAATGCTAGGCTTACAATATTGTTCCCAAATGTCATTACTGATTGCCAAACCCGATTGAGACCCAAAGTCATCGGCGATCCTGATAAAATCAACACCTCCATTAGCCTTGTCAAAAAACTTTGATATGAAATCTAAATAGAACTCACTAACTTTTTGTGTTAGAGCATTAAAGAATCTGGGGTGATACATAATAACATCCATAAATGCATCACGTCCCAATAAACGCTGAATAATGCGGAACAAACCCGGTGACGAATACCCGGGAGCCGACATCACTGCGTAATCCTTGTACTTTTCGATTTTCTTTGGCAACGAATCAAAATCGAACAAATCGGTTGTAGGCCAGTTAAAATCATCCAACACAGCCGGGTCTGTTTGTCCTTCCAAAGGAAAACCGGTGGCTTCCCAGAACGAAAAGTCACCTTTGTTTACTCTTGAATAACCAACTCCCCATATATCGGTCTTTGTAAGACCATCATCCCCCACTAATTCTTTTCCTACATAATCCGGCTCAACCCAACGAAAGTCAACATCCAGATATTCCAATAGTTGATCACGATTTTGAAATCCCAGGTGCTCCATCAACTTAGCACCAAACTCAGGGACGTCCCAGTAGAAAAATGGCACTCGATCCGCTTGTTCGTGGTTCAGTGCCTTCAGGACTCTTTCCTTGTGAATCATAAGCGTTGCTTTTGATTTAAAAAATGAATTTTCTCATCGCAAAACTCATCGAATTTAGAAAAGATATGACAAAAATCAAATTTTTCAGGATGAAAGGCCTGTTTTTTATGACTAAAATAGAGGTATAACTTTGTCTATTCCCGAGTATTTACAGGTGTTTTAACCTATAAACGGTAGAAATGTTAAATTTTAACTTTATATCAATTAAAACTTACAAAACCGTTAAATTACTCCCTTACTTTAACAATTTCATACATTAATATGCCTGCAGCTACGGATACGTTAAGCGATTCAATATCGCCGAGAATCGGTATCTTACTTTTGATCTCGGCAGCAGCTAAAATTTTAGGATTTACCCCTCTGTCCTCGGCTCCCATAACCAATGCAATTGGTCCGCGATAATTGGCTTTATCATAGTCAATAGCACCTTTCTCTGTTGCAGCAACAACTTTAAGTCCGCTATTCTGCAGAAACTCCACAGTTGAAATAAGACTGCGAACGCGACAAACCGGTATGGTGTGTAAAGCTCCTGCTGATGTTTTGATGGCATCAGATGTAACGGCAGCAGCGCCTGTTTCCGGAATAATGATAGCATCAACCCCTGCACATTCAGCAGTACGGGCTATTGCGCCAAAGTTACGCACATCGGTAATATGGTCAAGAACTAATACAAACGGATCCTTTCCTTCATCAAATAAGGATGGAATCAGCTGCTCGGCGTCCTGGTATGTAACAGGCGAGATCATCGCAATTACTCCCTGATGATTTTGGCGTGTGATACGATTCAGCTTTTCAATTGGAACAAACTGAAATGGTATGTTGTTGGCACGAACAAGATCAAGAAAGTTTTGAAACAGGGTCCCCTGCAGACCTTTCTTAAGCATCACTTTTTCAATCTCTTTTCCTGCACTAATGGCTTCCTGTACGGCACGAATACCGAATATCATTTGTTGTTCCTTCTCTTGCTTTGACATAGTTGTAATTTGTATTGTTAGTTGCCCGTGATGTGTTAATTTAATTTCTTAGTTGCATTTAATCCAGCTCTGCTTTCTGCTGCTGCAGTTTCTCAAGGTTCTCATTTGCCTCCTCCCACGATGTCATCTCACTTTCCAATGCGGTCTCAGTTTCTTTGTATTCGGTAAACAAATTTGTATCAGATGCATTCTCGGGCAGGCTTATCCTGGTATTCAACTCCTCGATCTTCTCTTCTAGCTTTGCTATATTCGCTTCACTCTGCTCAACCTGTCGCTCGGCTTTCTTTATTTGCTTATTAAGTTCTTTTCGTTCTTCAAATGACAGTTTACCTTTTGAGCTTTCCTGTTTTGGTGATTCATTCTTTTTAGAAGCAATGGATGCATTCAACTCATTAAGACTTTCCATCTTCTTTTTCTCCAAAAAGCTGTAAATACCCCCCAGGTGTTCCTTAATTTTTTTATGACGAAACTCGTAAACTTTATCAACAAGACCATCTAAAAATTCACGATCATGGGAAACCAGAATGACTGTACCATCAAAATCACGCAATGCCTGCTTGAGAATATCTTTGGAACGCATGTCAAGGTGATTGGTCGGCTCATCGAGAATAAGCAAATTGACCGGCTCCAGCAATAATTTAACCATTGCCAAACGTGTTCGCTCACCTCCTGAAAGCACCGATACCTTTTTATCCACATCTTCGCCCGAAAACATAAAAGCACCTAACAGATCACGCACCTTGGTTCTGATATCGCCTACGGCTACCAGGTCTATGGTTTCAAACACCGTATGACTTTCATCCAGTCGCTCGGCCTGGTCCTGGGCAAAGTAGCCTATCTTAACATTGTGCCCCATGGTTAACTTACCCTGATGGGCCAGTTCGCTCATTATGATGCGGGCCATTGTTGTTTTACCCTCGCCGTTACGACCAACAAAAGCAACCTTTTCCCCGCGCTCTATGGTCAAATCCACTTCATTGAGCACCAGCAGGTCACCATACGACTTAGTAACTTCTTCTCCTTTTACCACAACGGTTCCTGAACGAGGAGCAGGAGGAAATTTTATATTCAAGGCTGAGTTGTCAAATTCATCGACCTCAATCCGGTCCAGCTTCTCCAACTGCTTAATACGCGATTGCACCTGCACGGCCTTGGTTGCCTTATACCTGAATCGTTCTATAAATTTTTCGGTATCCTCAATCTTTTTCTGCTGATTGGTAAAGGCATTCAACTGCTGTTCACGCCTTTCCTTGCGCAACTCTATAAATTTTGAATAACTGGCTTTGTAATCATAGATCCTGCCAAGGGATATTTCAATACTACGCTTGGTTATATTATCCAAAAATGCTTTATCGTGCGATATAAGCACTACAGCTCCGCTATATGTCTTTAAGAAGTCCTCCAGCCATTGTATCGAATCAATATCCAAATGGTTAGTGGGCTCATCAAGCAGGAAAATATCAGGTTGCTCAAGCAGAATTTTTGCCAGTTCTATGCGCATTCGCCAACCTCCGCTGAATTCACCTGTATTACGACCGAAGTCGCTTCGCTCAAAGCCTAATCCTTTTAATGTGGTTTCAATTAAAGCCTCATGGTTACTTCCCCCCAACAGGTTAAAACGCTCATTATACTCATTCAGCTTGTCAAGAAGTGCCATGTATGATTCCGATTCATAATCGGTGCGTTCGGCTATCTCTAAATTGATATCCGCTATCTTTTTCTCCAAACCTTTCAGCTCTGCAAATGCAAGCTCAACCTCCTCAACCACTGTACGGGTATCATCATACTTCATATGCTGAGGAAGATACCCTATTTTAGCACCTCTGGGCAAGGATACTGTGCCTGCAGTAGGCTCCTGATGACCTGAAATGATCTTTAGTAAAGTTGACTTACCAGCTCCGTTTTTACCGATCAAACCAATACGGTCTTTGTTATTGATCAAAAAAGATACGTCTTCAAATAGTTTGAAGCCACCAAAATCAACTGTTAACTGATTAATTGAAACCATTCATTAAAATTTGTGCAAAGATAGCATAAAAAAGCTGACAGCGAGATGCCATCAGCTTCGGGTAAATTTATCTTTTTAATACTTATTGCAGATCTTCAATGTCCAGGGTGAAATCAGGGTTAAACTTCAATATAAATAATCCCTGGTTATAAAATCCACCCCAGTTTGACACGCGTAAATAGTTCATCTTTGATTGAATTGTATGCGGATGATGATGCTGCACACAATGAGGGAAATCCGCCCCATAATCGCGTAATGCACTAATGAAGTAGTAGGTCACATCATGCCCCCATAAACTGTAACGACTCATATTTGACTGTACAGAAGCAGTCTGGAAAAACGGAGAAATGGCAAAAGGCTCTGTTTTAAACCAATGGCGATAAGCTTTAATGCGCTCATCGTTTATTTCATTGTTATAATCCACCGCATAATTACTAAAGATATGACCGTTTAACTTATGTATATCTTCTGGGTTAATTGTATTAAACTTCATCCACCCCGGCAAGCCCCAAAGTGTTACATCGGCTTTTGTTTTATCGGCAGCTCCCTTTACGGTGGTAACGATGCGGTTTACCTGCGCTTCTTCTTTTGATGGGATGATGATCGTATTGCCCTTATTCTTATCAAACATACGCTCAAGGCTCACCAGGTCATCCTGCTTAAACTTGTACTCAACAAAGTCAGGCACCTCACCATTCTTAAAACTCTCCCAATACACTTTATCCCTGATCGTTTGGCTTAAACGCTGTTCAAATTTGTTATCCACACTCTCTGTTCGAATCATAACCAGGCGATTTCCCCTAGAGCTTTGGATCATTTGAGTGGCCATTTTATCGAACACTAAGGTATCTGAAGGATTAGCCTGAAATAACAAAGGGTTGTTATCCATTGCCTGATCCAAGGTTGATAAAGGGAACACCAATGGAATATTATGCTTCTTAGAGAAATCAGATACATACTTCAGGTTAGATGACTGAGCCGGACCAATGATCAGATCGGCATACAGCATTTCCGGTTTTTGCAATATTTCCTGAATCCTGCTGCTATCCGGTGCTGTATCAAACACAAATAAATCGACATTTACACCTTCCTCTTTAAGTCTTTCAAGGGCCAGCAATGTTCCCTGGTAAAACTCCACAAACACCTTTGAACGCATGGACAATCGACGCTTTTCTCTGGCTATCTCAACAATTTCCCCATCAACTTCCTCGTGTTTGAAATTCATTTTTCGCGTAGCCTCTACGTTAAAAGGTAAAAGCAAGGCCACCTTAAGGGTTGGCTTAGTCAGACTATAATCATAATTGTCGCACTCTTTTTTCTCGAAAGCAAAAACAGCTTCAGAACTACGATCTGTATCAACTTCCTTAGCCTGACGTTCTGACTCATAATACTGCTCAACCCATTGCTTGGAAGGCACTTTAATAACCATTCCCTTACGCCATTTATTAAGATCAATGCCGGCTGCTTCATTTACTTTCTCAATCATCTCCGACGGAACATCGTACTTTTTAGCAACATCGTACAAATACTCACGTTTCTTTATTTTGTGATTGATCAGACCAGCCTCTCCCGCAAATTTGTTTTCCTTTGCTGCTTTAATGCTTGATTTGGGTATTCGAAGTATATAACCAACCGGCAAGTCATTGGCATGTATGGAACTATTGGCCACTGCCACTTCATTTTGTTTGGCATTGTATTTATCAGCAATACTGAACAATGTTTCACCAGGCTGAATTTTGTGATAGAAATACAAGGCATCTTCCGTTCCCTCTATTTTCTCTGTCAGAACAGGCTGTTCCTTGTTAATCGAATCAGCTGGAATACGCACATAAGTCCCTGTTTTTAGCATGCCCGATTCAAGCCCTTCATTATGCTTCAGAATATCTTCAACACGGAGCTTATAACGTCGGGCAATACCATACAATGTCTCTTTGGGCTCAACCTTATGCACATAATAGCCATCTTCACGTTTATCCTCATTTTCGCGACGCACCTCTTGCTTAGGTATTTTGATGATTGTGCCCAACAACAAAGTTTCCTCACTTCCGGGGTTATTGTCATAAATATCCTGCTTGTCAACCCGGTACTTATTAGCGATGTAAAAAACGGTTTGACCCGGCTCGACGGTATGGTAAATGTATTTTTCGTTCTGTAGCTGTTCTTGAGTACTATTTCGACCTTTAATTACAGGTACCTTTATAATCTGCCCCAGTTTTAAGCCAAAAGCAGCAGAAGGGTTCTCTTCTAATATTTCTTTTTGTGAAACGCCGTAAATAACCCCAATACGATATAAGCCTTCGCTTTTACGCACTTTATGCAGATAATACTCCTTCCCATCCACAATTGTTTTTTCTGTTCCTTCAGGAATAGACTCCTGCGCCATAACCCGGGTTACAAAAGATGCAGAAAAAGAAATGAATATAGTTATCAGTGTAATTGCGAAATACTTCATATGTTTCATTGATCATGTTGATACTATCATCTCATATTGGATCCTGGTCATAATACTAAGATAGATTTCGAGATGAATGTCCAAAAATAAAAAAAGCGGTGCTACCAAACAAAGGTAATACCGCAATTAATATTTTTTAAAAGCTTTGCCCTATTGTGGATAATTCGGGCTGATCAGGATATTTTTATCGAAAGGTGTCAGTTTTCCTTTTGTCACGTACGGTTCACCCCTCTCCCTAAGGTGGCTGATCATTCTTTTACGCCATTGCTTCATATCTTTTTTATAAGCAGCGTCTGTCAGTAAATTGCGCTCTTCTCCCTTATCATTTATAAGGTCGAATAATTGCTCTTCACCTGTTTTAAAAAACCAGACATATTTCATTTTTCCATCGGTAAGGGCACACCAGTAATTGTGCTCATCGTAGGTTGTCGCATGCTCCAGATCAATAAATTCACGCCATTCACCATCTTTTCCTTCAACAATATTCATCATCGATTGGCCATCCATCTCTGCCGGAACTTCTGCTCCGCTAGCATCAAGCATGGTAGGTAAAATATCACGCAATTCAACGCAATGCAATTGTTCACCAGACGTTTTCGCACCGGCAGTATGATTCTTAGGCCACTTTAGAATAAAAGGCACTTTGGTTGAACCTTCATAGGCATATGTTTTGCGCCAGTGGTTGTGGTCTCCCAACATATCGCCATGGTCTGAGGTGAAAATTATCAATGCATTATCATACATGTCTTTTTCTTTCAACACATTAATAAAGCGTCCGATCTGTTCATCAATAAAGGTGATAGCAGCATAATAGTGCCGGCGCGAATTAAGCGCATGGTTCGTTCCATAATCACCAAATGCTGCATCCTTGCTTTCCGGATAATCAGCAAATTTACCTGCCCACTCTCCCATATACGGTTCGGGAATGCTGGCTCCTTCATACATATCCAGGTAACGTTTTGGCGGATCATAAGGGCTGTGCGGACGAGCAAAGCTCACTTTCATAAACAAAGGCTTTTCCTCACCATAGGTTTCTACGAAATCAATAGCTTTTTGGGCTGTCCAGTATGTCGGATGCAGATTTTCGGCCAACACATAAGTCCCTGCCCTGTGTTCATTCCAGCCAATCCCTGTGGCATCAGGATCTAAATGGGGCGCCTGCTCCCTGAACCACGTTCTGTAATCACTCTCAAAATCATCCGACTCAACCCGTCCGCTTTCATCCAGGAATGTTTGGTGAAAACCATGCAGGTTACGCTGAGGGTGCCAATGCATTTTACCTATCCCAAGGGTATAATAGCCATTGTCCCGCAACATCTGAGGCATCTCATATCTGTAATGTTCGGCCACTTTATAGTAACCCAGCATACCATGATTCCAGGGAGACATACCCGTTAGCAATCCTGCGCGTGCCGGTGTACAACTCGGAACTGAGGAATATCCGTTGGAAAACCAAACCCCGTCATCAGCCAGCTTATCAAGATTAGGTGTTATTATATCTGGATTCTCTTTCCCAATACAATCGCCCCTCTGCTGATCGGTCATTATTAAAAAAACATGCGGCTTATCTTGTGCAGACACAAATGCACACAGTGATACAAGCAAGACAAAAAACAGCTTCTTCATGATCTTTTTATTTGACTATTCCTTACAAAATTGCAGAATCTGACATTCTGGCAACAGATAAATATGTTCAAATGAGGGTAATTTGGTGGAATTCTTATTCAACTGAGAGTTGACCACCCTCCTTAATGATAATTCGGCCATTGAACACCTCATTGTTATCCGGATTAATAAAGCCTTTAATAAGAGGTGTTTTTTGCTTCAGCACTAAAGCTTCGACCTGTTTCTCGGTTAACTTTTTGCCCAAAAACTCAAAAGGAATGCGCAAACGACATCCATTATTGAAGTTATTACAACCATAAGCAGCCTTTCCTTTAACAACAGTACCTACTTTACACACAGGGCATATCCATAGGGCCGCTTCGGTCTTTTCAAAAGTCAATTTGAATTCAGCATCGAGCTTAACTACTCCGTCAACTTTGTTGTCACCATCTGCAAATCCCTTGATCTTAGCTGTTTGCCCTTTAATAATAAGTTGCTCAATTTGCTTATCACTTAGCTTCTTCCCCATGAACTCAAAGGGGATAAGCGTTTTGCATCCGTCTTTATATTTGGAACAGCCCCAGGCCGATTTTCCCTTCAGCATGACCCCTTCCTTACATTTAGGGCAAGTCAGTTCTTTGGGTTTAGAAGCGCTTTTTTCCTTTGTCGCTTTCTTTTTCTTTTCTTCCTCCGTAACTATTTCAATCTTCTTCTCACTTCTGTCGTGCTTCACATGAAAAACAATATCAGATACCATCTGCTTGAGCTCATTCATAAACTCACCGGCATCGTATTGCCCTTTTTCAATCTCGCGTAGTTTCTTCTCCCATATACCTGTTAGTTCGGCCGATTTCAGCAACTCATTTTTAATGGTATCAATCAACTGAATGCCAGTCACAGTAGGATGCAAATTCTTACGTACCTTAGTAATGTATTTACGACGAGTAATGGTTTCGATAATAGCAGCGCGGGTTGATGGTCGTCCTATACCATTTTCTTTCATGGCATCGCGTAACTCTTCATCATCAACCTGCTTACCAGCCGTTTCCATGGCGCGCAGTAAGGTCGCTTCGGTATATGGCTTTGGAGGCTGTGTTTCTTTTTCTATCAACAATGGCTCATGCGGCCCTTTTTCACCAACCGTAAACTCAGGCATTATATCATCCTGCTTTTTCTCAGCTTCTTTACCATCCATAAACACAATGCGCCAGCCCGGCTCAAGCAACTGTTTACCGGTCGCCTTAAAATCAACACCGTTAATATCGCCCAGCACCTGGGTATTGGAAATGGTCGCATCGGGATAAAAAGCTGCAATAAAACGACGAGCGACCAGTTCATACACCAGTTTTTCATCCCTACTCATATTGTTGGCATAAACCCCTGTGGGAATGATGGCATGGTGATCTGTTACTTTTTTGTCGTCAAAGACCTTCTTCGATTTCTTAAGCTTGGCTTTTAACAAAGGCTCAGTCAGGGTATGATGATCTTTCATCCCCTTTAATATACCTGGCACTTTCGGATATATATCATCGCTAAGAAAAGTGGTGTCAACACGCGGATACGTTGTCAGTTTCTTTTCATATAAGGACTGAATAGTTTTAAGCGTTTCCTCAGCTGAGAAGCCAAACTTTTTATTGCACTCAACCTGTAATGAGGTTAAGTCAAACAAGCGCGGAGGTGCTTCTTTCCCTTTCTTTTTTGAGAAGTCCTTCACCTCAAATTCTGTCGACTTAATGGTTTCAAGGTAAGTATCTCCTTCTTCTTTCTTTGTAAAACGTCCTTTGGTGGCCGAAAACACCACATCACGATACTTAGTCTTCAACTCCCAAAACGGTTCAGGCTTGAAGTTATCAATGGCTTTTTGACGTTCAACGATCAATGCCAGTGTTGGTGTTTGTACCCTTCCGATGGAAAGCACCTGTCCTTGCTGGCCATATTTTAAGGTATATAACCTGGTAGCATTAATTCCCAGCAGCCAATCACCTATAGCCCTCGATGTGCCAGCTGCATATAAATTATTAAACTCATCGTTTGAACGAAGCTTCTCAAATCCTTCCCGGATCGCTTCTTCTGTTAGTGAAGAAATCCAAAGTCGCTTAATGGGGCATTTAGTACCGGCTTTATGCAATACCCAACGCTGAATCAACTCTCCCTCTTGTCCGGCATCACCACAGTTCACAACCTCTTCAGCATTTTGTACCAGCTTTTCAATGGTTTTGAACTGCTTTTCAATACCCGAATCACTTATCAGCTTTATACCAAAACGAGATGGTATCATAGGCAACCATCCCATGCTCCAACGCTTCCATTCGGGCAGGTATTCATGCGGCTCTTTAAGAGTGCAAAGGTGACCAAAAGTCCATGTAACCTGGTAATTATTGCCTTCATAATAACCATCACGCCTGGATTTCGCACCAACTATCTGGGCAATTTCATTCGCTACACTCGGTTTCTCAGCAATACAAACAATCATTGACTTTCTTTTACTGCGGATTCAGACTACTTTATTAACTAATGCTATAATCGGCTTCAATTTTGTTTTTTTTGACAATACCAAGACAACTGATCCAGGCATCAAAAACAAAATTGGGGCAATTTTTTAAAAGCGAATATACTATTTCCTGAAAAAATACACTTTCAGCAAATTAAACGAGTTATCAACATTTAAAATTAAATCCTTGACTAACAAGTAAAATAATTTTAATAAATCATTAACTTTTAGTGCATTTATGTTGTTTTTTAAATAAATTGAAGTTTTTTGAATCAAATACTCGGTAAAAAGAGAACATATGTCAAAAATGTTCCTACATTTGTTACCGAACAATTATTTACAAGAGGCTCCTTAATACAAATACGCCTCACAATTTTTTATAAATGAATAAAGGTACAGTAAAGTTCTTCAATGATTCTAAAGGATACGGATTCATTAAAGACGAAGAAAGCAACAAAGAGTACTTTGTGCACGTAACAGGTCTTATTGACGAAATCAAAGAAAACGATGAAGTTACTTACGAGCTTCAAGAAGGCCGTAAGGGTTTAAACGCGGTAAATGTAAAACTAGCATAGATTAGATTTATATTTAATGAGATTATTAAAAGCTGTTTCCGTCGAAGCAGCTTTTTTTCGTTTTATACAATTGATTAAATGAATTTATCGGATAGCGGATCATGTTACGATTAAGACCATGGCATCCTTGATGAATTCTTCCGTTCACACAAGCCAATCTCCTCCTTCATTCTTGTATATCTCTCCACTGCCTGCTCGCGCCGTTTGTCCCTGCTCAGACGGGAGACATGTCAAGGCTCTGTCAAAACTATTGCTTTGAAAGGGAAAGGTATTTAAATGTTGAACTTAGTAATCAGGCAAATTCCTAAGCCAAAGCCATTATAATCTGTTAGTTGAAAATCAGCGAAGCTAAATCCGATTGATCCATGGTTTGTAATTATAAGCTGTAAATCAGTTCTGAAGGAATTTATCGGCTAAATTGGAGAATCGCCAAACATCATACTATGATACTGCTATTGGATTTTTCATTGTGTAGAATCCTCTTATCGATACCATAGCCGATTCTAAGCAATAAATGACCTTTCTCATCTTATCTGAATCTGAAAATCTATATCTTGCCATTTTTGATAACATCCATAAACATATTATAATGGCACAAGAGATTAAACTGGCAGAAGAATTAATTGAGTTTATCCATCAAAGTCCAACGGCCTTTCATGTTGTAGAAAATACGGCAAAAGAACTGGAGGCAAATGGCTATGAATACCTTGACATTACTTCTCCCTGGAATATAACCAAAGGTGGTAAATATTACACGACCAAAAGTGGTTCGGCATTATTTGCTTTTCAAATCGGAACTGATGAAACAGAAAATATTGGTTTAAAACTGGTTAGTGCACACAGTGATTCACCAGGTTTCAAAATTAAGCCACAGCCCGAAATGCTTGTGGACAACAAATACCTTAAACTAAATACCGAAGTATACGGAGGTCCTATTCTGATGAGCTGGCTCGATCGTCCACTATCATTGGCCGGACGTGTTTTACTAAAAGGTGAAGATGCTTTAAACCCAAAGCACCAGTTGGTTGATTTCAGAAAGCCGTTATTGATCATCCCTAGTGTAGCAATTCACCTTAATCGTAGTGTTAACGATGGCATTGAGCTTAACAAGCAGGTTGATATGTTACCACTAATGACCATTGTAAAAGACACGCTTGAAAAGGAGAACTACCTTCTTAAACTTATTGCCGATGAGTTAAAAGTCAACAGCGAGGACATTCTTGACTTTGATCTGTTTGTATATGAATACGAAAAAGGATGCCTTGTTGGTCCGAATCAGGAGTTTATTTCGTCGCCTAAACTTGATGATCTGGCAATGGTACACGCCGGATTAAAAGCATTAGTGGCAAGCGATAACCCCGCATCAACCAACATTCTTTGCGTATTTGACAATGAAGAGGTTGGCAGTGTAACCAAGCAAGGTGCCGGTTCGCCAGTATTACGCAACATAATTGAACGCATAATGGAAAAACTGGGCAAATCACAGGAAGATTACCAGCGTACCATTTATAAGTCATTTATGATTTCGGCTGATATGGCGCACTCTGTTCACCCTAATCATCCTGAAAAACATGATCCTGTGCTTCATCCGCTTATGAATGCAGGTCCTGTTATCAAAATCCATGCTAACCAAAAGTACACTACCGATGGTGAAAGTGGAGCCATATTTGAATCGATTTGTAAACAAGCCGATGTACCTGTTCAAAAGTTTGTCAATCGCTCTGACATGGTGGGTGGCTCAACTCTTGGAAACGTTTCTACAGGTAAAATTGATATTCGTACCGTAGATATAGGTAACCCTATGCTGGGTATGCACTCGGTTCGTGAGTTAGGTGGTACAAATGATCATACATATGTGATGAAGGCCTTTGAAACATTTTACAATATGTAAAAACCTTTGACGAAGAAGCAAAGTGGCGTCAAAAGCTTGCATTATACACTGATATTGCCCTTTGTTTCAGCGGGCTGACAACTTATTATTAAATCACGCCCGGCATAATATTAAAACATTTGATGGCAGTGCTTTCTTCAGCACTGCCATTTTTATGCTCAAAAATGTTACTTTTAAGCCAAACTTAATTTTGGAGAGACATAATATTTTAAAGAGAAGTTGAATTAAACCTAAAACTCAAATACATGAAATTGAAGAACATTCTATTTATAACACTTATCATTGGCTCATTAAGCGCATGTAAAACAACAGAGATATACTCTGACTTTGATCCTAATGCCAAGTTTGACAGCTACAGCAACTTTATGGTGTTGCAGCATATGAAATCAATGCCTGTCAATGACAATACCAAAGGATGGCTGCATTCAGCGATTAATAAGCAAATGACAAGAAGAGGCTATAACGAAAACAAGAGCCCGGATTTGCTGGTTAAGGTGATGATCAAGACACAAACCAAGGAGACAACATCATTGCAACGTAATGACAATTTCTATTATGGCAGCACATATTACCCATATGGATGGGGTTTAAACACAGGTGTTAATAAGGTTAGCTATGACACACATACCGAAGGTACCATCATTATTGATATTATCGACCGTGAGAAAAAAGAGTTGATCTGGCAAGGAAGAGCCAGTGGTGCAGCTAAAAATGGAAAGAAACTAACGGAAGAATCAGTTGACAGGATCATTAATAAAATTTTTAATACATATCCTTTGGCTCCCTCAAAATAGCTAAACAATAAAATAAGCGAAAGGGTGACCGGCAATAAACTGGTCACCCTTTTTGCTTTAAATAATTATTACTTTTGTAACAAGCTTGGTTCGTTATTTAAAAACGGTTAATATGCATTAACACGGCAAAAAACAGTCGCACATTAACTCCAATTCGTAATACAAGCCTAATGGTAACAAGCAAATTAGCACAATGAATAAATCAGAACTCTCAGATACCGACAAGGCCTTTTTTCAGGATGGCTTACGACTAGCAGACACCATTGTTGACACTCTTGATGAGAAGAAATTATGGCAGGCAACCAGACAGGAGCAAGACGCCATGGAAGGTCTTATTGGCGCCTTGAGCGAGGAAGCTCAAAAGCACAATGTAACCATCAATTGTCGTAAAGGCTGCAGCTGGTGCTGTCATCAGCCTATTTTTGGTGTTTCACACGAATTTCATTATCTGTGGCAGTTTATCCAGCTCAACATGAGTGAAGACGAACAGAAAGAGGTGCTTCAAAATGCTTTTGACAACTACCAGAAACGAGGGCGTTTATCCCAGTCAGAACTGGAAAAAAGTAAACTCCCCTGCCCCTTGCTGAAGAACGGTGCCTGCAGAGCCTATCCTGCCCGCCCAATGGCTTGTCGTATATATTTATCAATGTCAGAGGCCAGCTGCAAACAGTATCACGATCACCCTGAGGATGAAAAAAACTATCCGGCATTACTCGAATTTCCCCTACGTGCCGGGCAGATGATGAACGAAGGCTTTTCTGAAGGCCTGAAGAAACTTGCCATCAGCAACAATGAATACCTGATGGAAGAAGGATTATTAATTGCTCACAACAACGGAGAAAAAACAGATAAAGATCAATTAAATAGGCACCCGCTTTTTAAAGAATTGTAAACCAACAAACCTACCTTACCCATGAACCAATACAGCTCTAACGAAGAACGCAGAAAATTTCGGATGCGTACCATTATTATATCATCAATACTGGTACTTAATGTGGTAGTTATCTACCTGTACTACTATGTTTTGGTATTTAATGCCATTGCACCTGGAAAAGTATATGGCGAAAGTATCTTTAAAGGAGGACGCTACGAAGTCTATACGCTTAAGTATTATTACCAGCACAATGATATCACCTACTTTGATAAGATCGACTATGTAATGGGTCAGGATCTGGAACTAGGCGACTCACTTAATTTCAGGGTTCTGAAACCATATCCTCCCAAGCACATTGTTGACAGGGTATTTCGTGACGCATCAAAAAGGCATGAGTACGACTGTGAAGACGGCTTTATAATCAGATATAACGAAGAAATTAATGTGCATAGTGATTATCTCAATGATGATGCAGAGCTAATAAGTACTCAAAGAGATAATCGCATTAAGCTATCGCCTCAAACACCACAAAATATTATTGAGGATGTAAGCCGGGCCATTGACAACATACGCTTTAACAGAGGCTCGATTATTGACTATTATATGCTTAAGGCGGTTGATAATTCCATTTACCTGTATTCGGTTTATCATTACATGAATGATTTTTCAACAGATGCCATGCCTGCTAAAATCATTTACCACGAGCTGAAAAAGCTAATGCCTGACAAAGACATTTATATTTCAGTTCTTGATATGGATAATGCCAAGAAAGAGCATATGTTGGATACTCAATGGTGATGATACTAAAGCAATGTAATCCCTTTTTGTCCTCGCCACTTCCCGACTGTAAGATCTGCAATAACAATGTGAAATTCAGGCGTGTGTTTAACTGCATGCTTAATCACTGATTCACAAACACTGGTAAGTGCAACAGATAATTTCGGCCAGAACTAAGGTCTTAAGCTCTATTATTTCTATTTTTGCAACTGTTAAGGTGCATAAAGCTTAAAATGGGAATCCGGTGCTGCAGTTTGCAAATTCCGGAGCTATCCCCGTAGCTGTAAGCCTCATTGAACAAGTTTTGTAGTATACCACTATCTGCTTTGGGCCGATGGGAAGGTAACAAGACTGAGGTAAGCCAGAAGACCTGCCTTAACATGATACTTCGGGGTAAAGTGAAAATGATTAGCTTTAAGCTAATGCCTTTCATGTATCCTCCTGAAGCATGTTAAACTATTAAACAATTAACAATGCAGGAGTCAAAAATCACTACTGTTGAAAAAAGTCTGGATGAGCAAATCCGGAAGAAAATCGATTTAAAGACCAAGCCTCTGGGTTCGTTGGGCACATTGGAGAAGATCGCTTTTAAAGTGAGCCGTATTCAAAACACCTTGTCACCGCAACTCAATAAACCATCTATATTGGTTTGTGCGGGCGACCATGGCATTACCCAGGAAAAAGTAAGTCCTTTCCCACAGGAAGTAACCTTTCAGATGGTTATGAACTTTTTAGGTGGCGGGGCCGCCATCAATGTATTTTGCCGTCAGCACAGCATTAATTTACTGGTGGCCGATACTGGTGTCAATTTTGACTTTGAACCATCGGAGCAACTGTTGGATTTAAAAGTGAGAAAAGGGACTCGCAATTTCGCTGTTGAACCTGCCATGACAGTGCAAGAGTGTGAAACCGCCATGAAAAACGGTGCCTCAGTGATCGAGAAACTTCATAAAAACGGCACTAACATTGTTGGCTTTGGCGAGATGGGCATAGGCAATACAACTGCAGCAACAGCCTTGCTCTGCAAATATGCCGGCTACAGTGCATCTGAAGCGTCAGGTGCAGGCACAGGACTTGATGCTGAAGGTATTCAACACAAAGCAGCAGTTATTGAAAAAGCCTTAGCCTTACATACCGACACAACAGATGCCGTGCAGATTTTAGCCACGTTTGGCGGATATGAAATAGCAACTATTTGTGGCGCTATTTTAAAAGCTGCTGAACTAAAAATGATTATTCTATCAGACGGCTTTATCGCCACATCAGCCCTCATTGCAGCCCATGCTATTAACCCTCATGTAACTGAGTATTGCTTGTTTGCCCACGAGTCCAATGAACAAGGTCATAAATTGATGCTTCAGCACCTGAAGGCCGAACCAATTCTTCATTTAGGCATGCGCCTAGGCGAAGGAACCGGCTCGGCAGTTGCTTTCCCAATTATTCAGTCGGCTGTTAATTTCATCAATGAGATGAGTAGTTTTGATGACGCCGGAGTGAGTAATTTATAATAAACAGAGGACGGAAGAACGATGAAACAACAAATTAACCTGCTGCTTACCGCTTTTGGCTTTTTCACACGTATACCCATTCCATTTAAAATAGCCTTTTCGCAAGAGAACCTGAATCGATGCAATCGTTACCTGCCAATTGTGGGATTGCTTGTCGGCAGTATCACTGCATTGGTATTCTACCTTGCTTCACTATTTTTACCAGGTACAGTAGCTGTTATCCTGTCAATGATCACATCGGTATTGCTAACAGGTGCCTTTCATGAGGATGGCTTTGCCGATGTCTGCGATGCTTTTGGTGGTGGCTGGACCAGGGAGAGGATCCTTCTTATCATGAAGGATTCCAGAGTGGGAGCTTATGGTGCGATTGGCATATTTCTTTTATTACTGCTGAAATTCGTGGCAATTAATGAAATACAAGCCGATTTGGTCATTAAATCAATTATCTCGTCACATGTAATAAGCCGCCTAATGGCCGTGTGGACAATGCATTCATTAAACTATGTCAGGGAAGATGAAAGCAGTAAATCAAAACCTATCACCAAATCACTTCAAAACAAAGATCTGGCATTGGCTTTTATGCTTTCTCTTCCTGTTTTACTTTTATTTGGTGATGCCTTGTATTTTGTCGTTCTTTTACCTGCTTTTATTGCCAAATTTTGGCTGGAACGCTATTTTAAAAAGTGGATTGGTGGTTACACAGGTGACTGTTTAGGTAGCATACAACAAGTTACTGAAGTTGTTATTTACCTGACAATTCTGGCTGTTGCAAACTACCAGGCACATCAATATTCCTTTGACATTCAATTAAACAACATCTTTTAAATGGACATCTGGTTAATCAGGCATACAACCCCCGACATCGACAAAGGCATATGCTATGGACAGCTCGATTTAAACATTATTGATTCGTTTAAAAAAGAAGCTGATGCTATTAAAACACACCTGGCAGCTATAGATTTCAAACAGGTATTTGCCAGTCCGCTGGTACGCTGTAAAAAGCTTGCTGAAGAATTATTTCCCGAACATGAAATTACATACAGTAATCTTCTTAAAGAGATTGACTTTGGTGATTGGGAAGGTAAACCCTGGGAAGCCATACCCCGGAATGAAATGAATCAATGGAGTGATGACTACATTAACAATCAGGTTCCCAATGGAGAAAGCTTCAGACAGCTACTTGAGCGAACAAATGCTTTTATTGACGGACTTAATACCGACTCTGACGACACCATTGCTTTAGTTACACATTCGGGAATTATCCGTGCCTTTCTGATCAGGTACCTTCAAATACCGGAAACAAAAGTCTTCAGCCTTGATTTATCCTTTGGTTGTATTGTTAAAGCCACAATTCACTCTGAAAAGTATCAGAAAGTAAAATTTATTAAAGCATAATGGCAAAAATCATTCTTATAACAGGCGGACAACGTTCAGGCAAAAGCTCTCATGCACAAAATATGGCACTGCAGTTATCTCCAAATCCCATTTACCTGGCTACCTCAAGAATTTGGGATGAAGAACATCAACTAAGAATAGAGCGTCACAAAGCCGACCGAGGTAATGAATGGGTCAATATAGAAGAAGAAAAAGAGCTGTCGAAACATAAATTCGAAGGCAAAACCGTACTAATTGATTGTATCACCCTGTGGTTAACCAACTTCTTTTTCGATAATGATAGCGCCATTGAGCAATCGCTTGAAGAAGCGAAAGCTGAGTTTAATGTCCTGGTACAACAAGAGGCTACCTTTATATTTGTCACCAATGAGATAGGTCTGGGCGGTATGCCCGAAAATCCTGTTCAGCGAAAATTCACCGACCTGCAAGGCTGGATGAATCAATATATTGCAGAGCGTGCAAACGAAGTATACCTGATGGTATCGGGTATTCCGCTAAAAGTAAAATAACAAAGATGCCCCCGGTTTCCCGGGGGCATCATCACTAAATCTAAACCACAAGGTACTATGGGAACGTGATAATTTCATCCCATTCGCCCCATGTATGATCATACTCCGGCAAATAATGTTCTATTTGCATTGTAAAGACCTTTTTACCATCGCCATTGATTGAAATCGTGCCAGATCCGGCAATTCGAACAGGTAATTCGACACCTGTATGGAACCATCCTCTTTGCTCAGGTAACGACACTGTTGCAGCACCCTCATCGGCAATGATAAGAATATCATAACCATCTTCATACAAAGCCTCAGCCTTATAAATATCTAAACCAACTGCCTTATAAAGGTTAACAGGACGTGTTACTTCATCCCAGGTACTTTCAAAGCTTCCTGTTCCTACCGTTTCAAAGCTCAACTCAAGTTGTCCGCTAAATGCAGCCGTGTGGTATAATGGTGATGCATTGGTACCAACTACCATCAGTTCAAACGAATAGATAGTAGCCGGATCAATAGCGGAAGGATTAGTAGCCGTTATATTTGCATAAGCCACCGCACTTCCATCCTCAAACGTCAGGCTTTCACTCTCCAGCTCAAAAAGTCCTGTTTCATCACTGCTGACTAATACCAGGTTGGCAACAGTTCCTGAAACATCTTTAAGTGAGCGGTGTATAGGAAATGCTATCGTGTAACTGTTATCTGCATTTAATTTATACGGTTCATCAACGGCAGTTACACCAACAGCGACATAATCAACACCTCCTGTATCATATTTCGTTTGTATATTGTCCTGATCACACGCACTGAGTGCTACAAGACAAATCATTAAAGCATATATTATTTTCTTCATCTTTTTACTTTTAAATTAAACTGATATAATATCACATCTAACATATCAACTGTTACCATGGATTTTGGTCAATAACAGGGTCCAAAGCACTATTGCCATCGAACTCAGCCTGTGGTATTGCCATAACCCAGTCAGGACATAAGGGGTTTTGTGAATCAACATACGGAATTAATTCGCTATGATTGCTTCCTTCAAAATCGCGTGTAAACCCTGTTCCCTGGCGTTTCACATCATATAAGCGTGATATTTCACCCCATAATTCGATGCGGCGTTGCAACATAATTTCATCCAGTAAAGTAAGGCTTCCTGATGCAGGTGTTGTTGGTCCGTTTTCACTATCAACTGTTAGTGTATTGGCATCTGTAAGGCCACTAATATCATAACCAGGTTGACGATCGGCCATTAAAGCTTCCAAAATAGTTCTTGCCTCTCCATATTGTCCCAACATACATTTAGCTTCGGCTTGCATTAACAACATTTCGGCATGGCGCATAAAAATATAATCGCCTGCTCCCGTAGCTACATTGGCAAACTGGAACTTAAACTGATTATAGCTCTTTTGTGTTCCTGTTGCCTGTTCATCCTCAATAGGACCATACCACCAGTTTTTACGCACATCATTCGCTTTAACCTGGTTATATAACCAACTGCTGACGCATACCCGTGAACGGCTGGCATAATAATCGCTGGCACTGGCATCCATATGACCAAATAACATTGCTCGTCCGGCACCGGCCACCTGATCATCTAAAATTTCAAATCCCCATAATACACAATCCTGACCTGAATCGTTAAAGGCAAAACCACCTGATATATCAGAACCTGCCAACATGGATGTACCTCCTTTTAACGCTTCGGCAGCTGCATCAAAGGCCTCCTGCCAGTTCTCCTGTTCCAGTGCAATGCGGGCTTTAAGGCCATTAGCTGAATAGTAATCAAGATTTGAAATATGAACCCGTTCCTGGGATACATCAGGATGTAAGCGTACAATAGCACTATCAATATCAGCATTTATCAATTCATAAACATCACTTAACGTGCCTCTTCCAACACCTTCAGTCTCAATGGAAGTTGGTTGTGTATAGATTGGCACACCCGGTAAATCACCACCTCCAACTGCTAAAGACTGCTGGTAGAAACGCGCCAGGTAAAAGTAAGAAAAGGCCCTGAGAGCAAATGCCTGCCCCATTAGCGAATTCACCTTACTTGGAGCGCCCTGAAGTACATCTTTGGAAGCCAGTATTGAATTAACATTGGTAATCAAAGTATAATAAAAATTCCAGCTCGAATAAGGGCGTCCCTGCGTATTGGTAAAATCAGATTTAACCTGGTACATATAATCATAATAGAACCAGCCGCTACCCATTTCAGCCTGAACCATATCTTCGGCCATCAGGTTACCTGAGTGAATAATAGAGATGTGTCCAAATTGCTCATGTTCCCAACCAGTACCCCATTCGGTAACATACATGGCTCTGTAAAGCCCGTTGATGGTACTCATCGCTTTATCAACATCAGAAAACAATTCAGCCCCACCAGCCTGGTCTGTTGGGAAGGTGTCCAGGTTATCTTCGCAGGATGCAATGGCAAATACCATGCATATCAGTAAAATATATTTTAAGTTCTTCATTCTTTCAGTCATTAAAATTTAACATCGATACCAAATAATGTAGTACTAACCGGTGCATAAACATAATCGGTTGAACCAGAGAAGTTATACTGAGGATCTAAACCATCAAGGTGAGAGAATAAGGCAATATTATCTAAGGTTACATATAAACGAACCTTATCTATACCGATTGAAGAAACGACATTTTGAGGCAGTGTATAACCTACGGTCACGTTCTTGATAGCAAAATAAGAAGCATCAATTAAGCCGGCGTCATTCTGTGCCCTGGCAAAACCGGTACCATTTTCCACACGCGGTATATCGGTTATATCACCAGGCTTTTGCCATGCTCGTTTAATATTCTTGTGGTAATTAGCTCCAATATAAATTGGATTAAGCAAATCCTGATATAAGTAATCATACACATATCCACCTACAGAAAAGGTTGTTAAGAACGATGCATCAAAATTGCGAAGGAAAGTGAATTCACTGCCAAATGAACCATAGAAATCAGGAATACGACTTCCACTTATGGCACTTGAATTAACAGCCTCATTCTTCTGGTCAGAAATCGAATACGTTCTGTTTCCTTCTTCGTCTTCCTCAAATACATGATATAACTGAGCTCCGTTGGTCGGATCAACCCCTGCACTCTGTGCCAGCCAGAATGAATTGATCTCCTCTCCTACACGATTGATTCGGATACCACTTATAATCTGATCCGTCTCGCCATCCAGCTTAAGGATCTCATTCTTGACCGTTGACAGGTTACCTGTTGCAATCCAGTTGAAATTAGTTGATTTAATCACCTCAATAGCAGTACTGAACTCAATACCTTTATTTTGCATTTCACCAACATTATCCCAATAGCTGTCAAAACCAGCCGATAACGGCATTGGTCGCTTCATCAGCATGTCAATGGTTTTACGGTTGTAGTATTCCAGGGTGAAATTGGCCCTGTTAAACATACGTGCCTCAATTCCCACATTGAAGTTTAAGTTCTCTTCCCATTTGATATCTTCATTACCAAGATCAGCAAGGCGTGAACCTCCAAGCGTTGCATTAGGCCATGTTAAATCATAAAGTGTTTGCCACGCATAATAGTTATCTTCATCCACGGTATTGATATTATCATTACCCTGGAGACCATAACTTGCCTTTAGGGTTAAATTATCGATCATTTCAATTCCTGCCATAAAGCCTTCTTCAGACATTCGCCAGGAGGCACCAATTGACCAGAAATTACCCCAACGGTTATCTTTATGGAAACGGGATGATGCATCGGCACGGAAACTCGCACTTACATAGTATCGATCTTTAAAGTCATAAGTCACATTGGTAAAATATGATTCGATAGCATAGTTATCTTCATAGGAAGTTAAATCTTTGGTGGTAGTTCCCGGCGCCAATTCCTTGATGCCTGCAAATGGGAAACCAGACTTAACACCAAGCATGTAGTTATACTTGTATTCATAATTTTCATGCCCGAGTAACACACTTAAGCTATGATTCTTAATATCCCTGGTGTATCTGAGTATCTGGTTCCATGTATAAGAAAAAGTTCGGATATTATACTTATACAAATAACCGTTGGCCGAAGCATAGTCACCAAAATCAGGGTTATTATAAAGGTGTCGGTTTTCATTGACATAGTCAAAACCAAGAGTTGTTGATAAGCTTAATCCTTTTATGAAACCACCAATTCCATCACCAATTAAATCGATATGAAAACGTCCGGATACATTATCAAAGTTACGAACACTCTCATCTTCATATAATGTGGCTACTGAGTTAAAGTTATCATTGGCTCCACCAGGGCGGTTAGGACCATAATCAAACTGTTTTTCACCAGTTTCAGATAAGATCAAATCACCATTACGGTCACGAATATAAACCGGATAAAGAGATGGCATAAACTGAGCTGAATACCATACATTCGACGATGCAGAACCAGTTGACGAAAGGTAATCGGTCTTTGTTTTGGCAAAATTGACGTTACCGCCATATTTAATCCATGGTTCTGTCTCAAACTCAGCACCTACACGGCCTGAGAATCGTTCAAAACTGGTATTCTTAAGTAATCCTTCCTCCTCAAGGTAGGCAAACGAAGAAAATACCTGCATCTTTTCAGTACCTCCATTAACCAGAATCTGATACTCCTGGCGCAAAGCATTATCATTGGTAATTTCATCCTGCCAGTCACTTTCAAAACGAAGGTTGGCATTAGGATCAACCTTACCTGTTACAGGATCAATCAGGCTGGCCACCGGAACATCAAAGAAGTTATACTGCTCATTAGAACCAAAAATGCCATTATTGCCATTCATTTCACTAATAGCCAATTCACCCGCTAAATGTGGCGCCACATTTTTCTGATAAATCAACTGGTTCTTATACCCCTGAAAAGCTGTTTCAATAAAATCAGTGGCATTAAGTGTTTCATAAGGTTTAATAGCCCTGTTGGCAATACCTCTTGAAACCTTAAGCTCAATAGATGTTTTTCCACTTTTACCTTTTTTTGTGGTAATTAATACAACACCATTGGCACCACGCGAACCATACAAAGCTCCTGCTGAAGCATCTTTCAATACTGTAACAGATTCAATATCACTGTTACTGATCGCATTTAAATTACCATCATAAGGTACACCGTCAACAACGTACAGAGGGGCGTTACTTGAATTTATAGAACCAAATCCCCTGATTCGGATGGACGCTCCCTCACCAGGCTGTCCTGAACCTGAAGTTGATTGCACACCGGCCACCTGTCCATCAATGGCTTTGGTTATGTCGGCAGCAACCCTTTTTTCGAGTTTTTCAACTCCTACAACCTCGGCTGAACCGGTAAATGATTCTTTTTTGGCCGTACCATAAGCTACAACCATAACTTCACCAACTTTAACTTCATCACCCTGAAGGTTGACATTAATGACTGTCTGTCCTTCAATGGCGATTTCCTGAGTGGTCATTCCGACAAATGAGAAAATTAAAATTTGTGCATCATCAGGAGTGGCTAAAGAATAGTTACCCTCATAATCGGTAACAGTACCAATGGATGTGCCTTTTACGACAACAGATACACCCGGAATGGGTTCTCCGTCTTCACTACTGATAACACGACCAGTAATGGTTGTTTGAGCAAACAAAATAGATTGTCCGACTAAAAGAAGTGCGAACAACAAACATGCAAATTTCCGCATAGACTAAAGGTTTTAATTAATAATTGTGTTTAGTGCCTCGTGGGCAGAATTAGTATTTTGAAATTCACACAACTATTAAACCTGTAGCAATAGCAAAGACGCATATGCCTCTTGGCATACGTCCAAATACATGTCAGGAATAATTAAAAATCTACTGGGACTAGATTTTGGTTTAAGTTAATACGATTTTATCAGTTCGTATGAATTGTTTTATCAATCAAATCACCAACTATAATCGTCGTTTCGAACAGCCTATTAGGGTATTCGAAATACTAATATATGAATTTAATATGAAATTACAATATTTAACTATTTTTAATTAATTAGTTAATTCCCTAACACACATATAAAAGTTTATAAAAATCAGAAGGGGATGTCCTTTGACATCCCCTTCCTCACACAACTAAACCTTTAATCTACGTTCCATCACAGCTTAAAAGTTTATGATATATTTTTTTTACTGCCACCATAATTCAGTGTCCATTTCGTCACCTCCTATAGCATTTGCAGCTGCAGCTCTGTTATCACCATTAAGGTTTTGTTCCAATAAAGGATAGCGAACTCTATCAGGTAGATCCGTTAAATCCTCAAGAGGATCAAAATCATAACTCCATGTAGTGGTTGTTCCATCACCTCTAGGCACAACAACATCGTATGAACCTCCAGGCATCACAAGGGTATTTGGATAACCTGTACGACGATACTCGGCCCATGCTTCATATGGTTGCATATAAAGAGCTATATACTTTTGAGTTAAAACTGTTTCCATTGTAGCAGCAGGTAATGTTGCTAAATAAGCGTCAATATCCGCTTGAGCAACGCCCCATTTTTGCATTGAAGCTTCAACTCCTCTTTCGTACCATGTTTGATCCCAAGCATTGTTTTCACTCAATAAGAAACATACCTCTGCATATTCCATATAAAGTTCTTTGTATTTAGGATCAAGGATACCATCACCTGGCAATGATTCCCATTCAAATTCACCTACTACATCGCGACTTGCACCTGCAGGAATACCAACTTTTTGTCCTTCAGCATTATCAGCTACCATAGCATCAATACGAGGGTCAGCACCGAATGGACCTCTTTCTCCTTTTAATAACTCAACAAATGTATGAGCAGGAGCAAAATCCAAACGATTATCAATATAAAACGCAGCATACATTGGAGCTGTATTTGCATTATTATCTGCAGTAAAAGTCACACCAGCATTATCATCATTACTTGTCATTACATTTGTTGATGCATCAGCAATATGCTGATTAGCTAATGTTGGATTTACACCTTTAATACGGTTAGCAATTCTTAGACGTAAAGAGTTAGCAAACTTCTTCCATTGAGCAGCATCACCATCAAAGAAGTTATCTCCTTCCATTACAAAATCACCTGTAATTTGTGCTTCAGCCTCATCCAGTTCCTTAAGTATATCTTCATAAATTTTCGACTGACTGGCATAAGCAGGATATGTTTGATTATTTTCAACCAAATCTAATGCCTGAAAATCAGGATCATCACTTCCATACGAATAATATGGCATATCACCCCATACATCTACAGCCTTTGAAAAGATATAAGCCAACATAATACGAGATGCAGCTATCTGATTTTCATTAGGACCATATGCTGCCATATCACCCATAGTAGCTTCATTTGTATTAAAGTCGATAATTGCCTTTAAATCCTCTGCATGTAGGTAAAAATCAAACCACGATGCCTCATTAACAGTTTCTCGATACTGATAACGATCTTCTTCTGTGTAATTTACCTGTCCCCAGTACTGAACCCAAAGAAGTGCCTGACGACCTGAGAACCATTCATCCCTGGTATCTACCATCAACTGCTTCTGCACTCGGTTAAGAATACCGGGTGTTGGTACAACTGCTGCCTGGTTTGGACTGTCGTAATACTCAACATCACAAGCAGTCAACGCAGCAACAAAAATAATTGCTATATAATATTTAAATAATCTCATAATCCGCTTTTTAGAAATTTAGTTGTACATTAAATCCAAATGTTCTTGTTGTCGGAATAATACCTCCTTCAAGTCCCTGAATATTACCAGAACCATTAACAATACCTTCAGGATCAATACCTTCATTGTCTAAGTTCCATACAGCAATATTACGTCCATAAAGAGATACACGAACATTCTTTATTACATCAGTAAATTGAGGTAATGTATATCCAATTGTAATTTCTCTTAATTTTACATATGAAGCATCAAAGAAGCTGGTTGCACTAGGTGTACCAAAACCATGATAATGATTCGCACCATAATCAATAGCTGAAATATTAATATCGTTAGGACGACTTTCTGTAACATTACCGTCAGAGTCGTATGCAGTTGCGATTACTCCGTCTAAGACTAAACCATCCTCGCGAATTGTATTTCCACCAGAAGTTGCAGTAGCCGTTTTAGCATCCATACCTGAATACATAGCCCACATATTTGTTAGTGAGTAATAGTTACCACCTTTTTGTACATCAATTAATGCAGAAACATCAAAGCTCTTGAAAATTGTAAACGTGTTTCTGATACCCATATTATAATCAGGTAATGCAGAACCAATTGGTGACAATTCTCCATTTCTTAAATAGAATCCATCATCTCCAACAACACGTTTTCCATTCTGATCATATACGTAGTCATATCCCCATAACATCTGATACGGATCACCTTGAGAAGCATTTACATAAGCTCCTCCAAATGGCGCACGACCTAATTGAACACGATCAATTTCATCAGGTAATTCAAGTACTTCACTGCTGTTCTTAGCATATGTAATAGTAGCATCCCATTTAAAATTAGTTATTTGAACAGGAGTACCGGAGATTAATAATTCAATACCATTATTGCGAATCTTACCAGCATTGATATACTTGCTTGCATAACCAGTTGTTGGACTTAAATCCAATGCAATAATCTGGTCTTTCGTTTCACGGTTATAATAACTAAAGTCAACAAATAAACGGTTATTAAATGCTGAAATTTCAGCACCGATTTCATACTCTGAAGTACTTTCAGCCTTTAATTCAGGGTTGTTTAATGTACTTGGCAAAGTAAATGTAGGTGTTCCGTTAAAAGGTGTACCTGTTTCAAATAATGTTTTAACACGATATGGATCAGTACCATTACCAACACCTGCATAATTCGCACGTATCTTAGCCATATTTAACCATGGTAAATCAAGGTTTTCAGACAGAATATAACTAAGAGAAACCGAAGGATATGTATATACATTATCATCAGAAGGTAAGGATGTATCATAGTCCTGACGAATAGATGCATCTAAATAAAGCATATCTCTCCAACCAAAACTTGCAAATGCAAACCAACTATTTACTTTTTTCTCTTCTTTATAATCAAAAACTGTTGGTTGATTTACGGAGTTATTTAAATCATAAAGATTTGGAACTACTAAACCACCATCCGTTTGTCCGATTAAAGACTGATAATTTTCTTTTCTCTGGTTCAAACCAACGTAACCAAAAATATTGAAATTATCGAATTGTTTCTTGAAGTTAAGTTTTCCTTCAAGGTTTAATTCAGTGCGTTGTCTGGTTGCTTTATAGTAATATGATTGCGCTTGTGAACCAACTGCCATTCTATCCTGGATATTGAAAGTATATGTATCCAGGTATGCATTACCTTCAGCTGTTAACCAATCAGTTAAATTCAATTTTAAACCTGTTGTACCATATACACGCGCTCTGTCATCATCAGCATAACTTTCGTATACCATCCAATATGGGTTATCTGAATAAACAGGAGTAGGATCATCCCAGGCTGTTCTGTTCCATGTACGTTGCGTTCCATCAGGGTTTTTATAATTTCTCAATCTATTCATGTCTAATTGAGTTTGACCCCACTGGTAGAACTTTTGTGAAACTGACTTATCACCATATCCACCTTCTTGACGACCTTTTGTATAGGTATTTACATATGTCATATTGGCATTAACCTCAGCAAAACCATCCCAAAGTTTAGCGCTACCATTAATATTGAAGGTATGCTTTTCCTGCTTCTGATTTGGTGATGTACCAGTCATGTTAACATTGGTATATCCAACACGTAAAGCTGATGTTTCATTTGTTGAACGAACAGATACCGAATTTGTATATGCAACACCTGTTTCATAGAATTTTTCAAAGTTCTCCTCTGGATAAACCCATGGTGCTGTTTCCGGAGTCGATGTAAGACCTTGTTCATAATCGGCTGCACCCCACCAGTGTAACACTTGTCTGTTTGGATCATACTTTGGTCCCCAACTTTCGTCCATTCCATAACGAACTACTTCATAGTCAGTACCTCCAATCTCTTCAGTTTTGAAATCACCTAAACCACCACCATAGGCCTTCTGTTGTTTTGGGAATATATAAGCACTCTCCCAAGAGATTCCAGAATTAACATCTACTGCGAATGATTTTTTACCAGCCTTACCTGACTTGGTTGTGATCATAATAACACCGTTCTGTCCACGGCTACCATACTGCGCCGTCGCAGCACTACCTTTAAGAATATTGATGCTTTCAATATCAGCAGGGTTAAGGTCATTACTCATTGAACCATAATCAATACCACCACTACCATTTTGAGTACTGGTACTGTTGTAGTTAGATGCATCTAAAGGTACACCGTCAACTACATAAAGAGGTTGGTTATTACCTGTTAATGAACTGGCTCCACGAATAAGTACGTTTTGAGATCCTGCAAAGTTAGATCCGGAAATTTGAACACCTGCAACTTTACCAGCTAATGCCGACACAGCATTAGAGTTATTGGCTGAATTCAATTCTTCGGCATTTACACTCTGAGAAGAATACCCAAGTGATTTTTTTTCGCGTGAAACTCCTAAAGCAGTTACAACAACTTCATCCACCCCAATGGCTTCAGATTCTAAAACGACATTAATTGTAGTACGACCTTCAATTAAAACGTCTTGTGTTTTCATACCAACAAATGAGAACAACAGGTTTGTTGCATCATCGGGTACACTTAATGAATAGTTACCGTCAACATTAGTAACGGTACCAATAGTTGTTCCTCTTACAACTACAGATACACCCGGCATCGGGTCACCTGACTCACTATCGGTTACAAGACCGGTAATAGTTGTTGTTTGAGCAAACATTGCGTTCAGTCCCACGAATAATATCAGGGACGCGATTAATGCTAATCTGCGCATAAAACAAAAGGTTTAAGTTAATAATAGTGATAAATTTTAACGCCTTTCACGTTAATTTTAATACATAATTATCCCACCAAGCGACACACACCTACCGAATACTGGCGAATATTCAATAGAGTACTAACACTTGACAGTTAGATTAGAAATTCTAAGTAAGAATCTTTTGAAAGTAAATACGGTTTCTAGTGTACATGATTAAAGGTTTAAAAAAGTTAATAATGGCGACAAAGGTTAAACTTCTTTTAATTGTGTTGTTTTCTTTTAATAAATGTCAAATGGCGAATTTGACATTACAAAAGTATATAATTTATAATTCGAAACAAATTTTCATCTTTTGCAAACAATCTGTAATTACCACATGCTATTACAATGTGAACAATTACTTTCCTATAAATCAAAGAACTACCCAAACTTAGTTTTTTTCGAATTAAAAAGCAAAATATTTATAAACATTTGTTAATTTTTATTAATTCCACATCTACACCCCCTGTATGTAAAGGGTTATTTAAAAGCTTTATATTTTTAATGCAAAAACACTACATTCGCACAAAAAAAAGATGGATCGACTAATTTGCTTATGTAAGGGGGTTCGGGAGAACACAATAAAAGACCTGATTAACAAGATCGATTTCCCAAGTCTCGAAATAATCCAGGAGAACACAAATGCCGCAACCAATTGTGGAAGATGCATTAACGCAATTGAAACATTGATAAAACAAAAAGCATAAATTCTATTGTTGTAATTAATCTCATTGGACAATCGTCCTCAGCTATTCCCATGCACAAATCAATACGGCAGGAACTTGGCTAACTGTAATTTCTGCCAAATACCATTCAAATAACAGACATAGCGAATTATTAAAGTTGTTATCAAAAGCACTACTATCCAATCTATTGCTCTTCGTCCTTAAGTTGACGCAAAAGCCAGAAGATAAATTAAAGAGGCGGAAGGAAGCATTGATTGAACTACTCTAACTACTTCTCATAATTCAATGATTAATCAATCCTATTTTTGTCAATATTTATACAATTTTGATTGAACGAACATTGAACGAACATTGAACGAACATTGAACGAACATTGAACGAACATCGAACGAACATCGAACGAACTCAGATCATATTTAGTCCAATCCTGGAATTACTATACAGATTATTAATAGTGTACTGGAATAACTTTACACCATTGAAAGGTCGTCCTAACATCATGCTGCTTACTTCCATTTTAAGTTTGTCATGCGGCGTTTGCATCAACATGTACATGTTAGAACACTACCCTCCAATTAAGATTAAGTCTAAATATTGATTAGTTACATATTCAATTATTCATCAATCCACACATCTAGTTATGTGTATATTTTACTATTTTTACCATCGTAACATTCAAAAGGTACAAACCGATGGGTAAAAGCAGAAGAGATTTTATCAAAATTTCATCACTTGGAACAGCAGGTCTTTGGGCTGGTTCCAGGTTATTAATGGCTCATAACAATAAGGTCATTCCTGAAAACCTTAAAGGGCCATGGGCTATGCCACATGATCTGGTGCGAACACCGACCTATTGCGAGGTGTGTTTCTGGAAGTGTGCTGGCTGGACCTATAAAAATGACGAAGGACAAATTCAAAAAATAATTGGTAATGATGATGATCCTAATAGTAATGGTCGCTTCTGCCCAAGGGGGACCGGAGGTGTTGGAATGTACTATGATGAAGATCGTCTTAAAACGCCTTGGATTCGTGTAAAAGGAGCCGACGGTAAACAGACCTTTAAAGAAGCGTCATGGGATGAAGCGTTTGATTACATTCAGAAAAAACTTGAAAAAGTTATTGCAGAGCATGGTCCTGAATGCTTGGCCCTGTTCACTCATGGATCAGGAGGTACATACTTTGGTAACCTGTTAAAGTCACTGGGTTCCCAAAACATAACAGCACCTTCATATGCTCAGTGTCGCGGACCAAGAGAAGTTGGTTTTATAGCTACATTTGGTGATGGCTTAAGCTCACCTGAGCCGACAGATATTCGCGACAGTAAATGCATGGTATTGATTGGTTCTCACATTGGCGAGAACATGCATAACGGACACGTTCAGGAAATGTCAGATGCCATAGATAAAGGAGCAACTATTATTACTGTCGATCCACGTTTCTCTACTGCTGCCAGCAAATCAAAATATTGGTTACCAATAAAACCAAGCACCGACCTGGCATTGCTTATGGCATGGATTCATGTATTAATATATGAAGAGCGTTACGATAAAAAATACGTAGAACAATATACCTTTGGTTTTGAGCAACTCAAAGAACATGTCAGGCACATGACCCCTGAGTGGGCTTATGGTATTACAACCATTAAACCACAGGTCATTCGTGAAACGGCCCGTGAGATGTCTTATGCGTCTCCTGCGACAATTGTTCATCCTGGTCGACATGTAACGTGGTATGGTGACGATACACAGAGATTAAGAGCCGTGGCCATTCTTAATGCGTTATTAGGCTCCTGGGGGCGCAGAGGTGGTTTTTACATCCCGGACAAGGCCAAAGTACCTGGGGTTCCACATCCGCCATATCCCAAACCACGCAGGACCTGGCGTGACGCCATGGGAGGCAAGTATGAATTAGCTGACCTGGCACTGGCCAATGGAGTTTGTGATGCAACAGTACCTTCAGCAACCATGGATTGTAATATCAAAGCATGGATTGTTAATGGAACCAACCTCATTGAAACATTACCAAACAGGCCAAGAACCATTGAAGCTATTAACGCGCTTGATCTAATGGTTGTAGTTGATACCATGCCAATGGAGATTACTGGTTTTGCTGATGTTGTTTTACCTGAGTGTACCTACCTCGAGCGATACGACTCATTAAGAATCACACAACATCGTGAACCTACTATATCACTGCGTATGCCGGCTATGAAGCCTAAATACGACTCTAAACCGGCCTGGTGGATGGCTAAAAACCTGGCCGAACGATTGGGTAAAGGGGAGTATTTCCCGTTTGATTCGATAGAAGAAGAACTGGATTACCAGTTGAAAAAGGTCGGTTCGTCACTTGAGGAGATGCAACGCATTGGCGTTAAGAAAATGCCGAGAGCCTATGACGACCTGTATTATAAAGATGGTGAGGATATTGAGTTCAATACCAATACCGGTAAAATAGAATTATATTCCTCTTCACTGGAAGAGTATGGTTTTGATCCAATGCCAAAATACACCGCTCACCCTGAGCCTCCTGCAGGTTACTATCGTTTGATTTACGGACGGGCTCCAATGCACACCTTTTCACGGACTGCCAACAATCCAAACTTAACTGATCTGATGGATGAGAATACGGTATGGGTTAATCCGAAGGTGGCGAAAGAGTGGGACTTAAAAAACGGACAGGAAGTTTATCTGCAGAACCAGGATAATGTAGTTTCTTCATTTCCAATTAAAGTAAGAATTACAGAACGCATTCGTTGGGATTCGGTATATATGGTGCATGGCTTTGGTCATGCCAACAACAAATTAAGTCGTGCCTATGGTCGCGGTGCCAGTGATTCGGAACTGATAACCAATGTAATGATGGACCCTATTATGGGGGGAACCGGCATGAGAGGTAATTTTATCACATTTAGATTTAATAAAGCATAAAGAGAGACAGCTATGAGATATGCAATGGCCGTAGATACGAAAAAATGCGTGGGCTGCAGTGACTGCGTGGTAGCGTGTCAGACTGAAAATAATGTTCCCATCGGATACTGCCGTGACTGGATCGTGGAAGTAACGGATGGTACTTATCCACAACTGGAACTGGAACATCGATCTGAAAGATGCAACCACTGTGAAAATTCTCCTTGTGTAAGGTGCTGCCCTACAGGTGCCAGCCATTACAGTGATGGTGGTGTGGTAATGGTAACTAAGCATAAATGCATTGGTTGCGGAGCGTGTATCGCTTCATGCCCTTACGACGCACGTTATACTCACCCCAAAGGATATGTGGATAAATGTACATTCTGTCTTCACAGGGTCAAAAAAGGACAAGACCCTGCTTGTGTGGCAGTGTGCCCAACCAAGTGCATGTACTTTGGCGATCTTGATGATCCGAACTCTGAAGTCAGCAGGGTGATAAAGAAACGCAAATACAAAACATTGATTCCTGAGGCAGGAACCAATCCTCAATTATACTTTTTGATATAAACCATTCATAAGAAAAAAATGAGAGAAGAATTAATAGTCAGTGGACGAATGAATCCTCATATTGATCCGCAATTAGAAATTTGGGAATGGCATATTCCAGCTTACTTATTTTTGGGTGGTTTAGCAGCCGGCATATTATTTTTTGCCAGCTACTTTTTCATTAAAGGTAAATCCGAGGAGTATCCAACCGCAGTGAAATTGGCACCAATATTTACACCGGTGCTTATTGCACTGGGACTTGTGTTCCTGTTTCTTGACCTGAAACACAAGTTATATTTCTGGAGACTTTACACTGCTTTTAAGATTGAATCTCCAATGAGTTGGGGAGCCTGGACACTTATGGCCATTATGCCTCTGTCAGGAATATGGGCCGCTCTTAATATTAAAACACTTTTCCCGAAATGGGACTGGAAGTTTGACATTGCGAAAGATGCCATCAAGGTATTGGAAGAATATAAAACACCAATTGCCTGGGCCATTATGATCTTGTCAGTAATTCTGGGGATTTATACCGGAATTCTTCTGTCAGCTTTTAATGCTCGTCCACTTTGGAATACTTCAATTTTAGGCCCTTTGTTTTTGGTATCTGGTATGTCAACCGGTGCTGCAGCCATTATCATTTTGTCAAAATCAAAGGAGGAACGACACACATTTGCTCGCATCGACCTTTTATTAATTGCCATTGAACTGTTCCTGATCATTCATATGTTCATGGGCTTCAGAGCCAGTTCCCAGGTACAGATTGATGCATCAGCCATGTTTTTGGGCGGGCAATTCACAGCCCCTTTCTGGGTGTTTGTTGTAGGGCTGGGTCTTGTTATACCGGCCATACTGGAAGTGCTTGAAATGCGCAACAAAAAAATACCTTACATGGTGGCTCCGGTAATGGTGCTTTTCGGAGGATTACTGTTCCGATTTATCATGGCCTATGCCGGCCAAATGAGTCGATGGTTATATTAACAATTAGTAAGATTAATAAAATAAATCTTTATATATGAACACAGAACGAAGTAAAAAGTATATGAACCCTTATATGGGCGGGGTATTACTTGGCTTGGTCCTATTAGCAGCTTTCTATGTCTCAGGCAGAGGCCTGGGTGCCAGTGGTGCAATAAAAAGTGCAGTGGTATCAAGTGTTGAAACGATTTCTCCATCACATGTAGAATCAAGCGAATTTTACAGTAATTATAAGGAGACTCACAGTGGCGGCCCATTAAAAGACTGGCTGGTATGGGAAATGCTGGGTGTTTTAGTAGGCGGTTTTATATCAGGCGCTATGGCAGGCCGTTTGAAGTTTAAAGTTGAACACAATCCAAAGATCACAAGCAAGGTACGACTCATCTTCGCAGCCATTGGTGGTGTTCTATTTGGATTAGGCTCACAATTGGGCCGTGGCTGTACCAGCGGCTCGGCCCTAAGCGGAATGGCCGTATTATCACTTGGCGGTTTTATAAGCATGGCATTCATCTTCGGAACAGCTTTCGCTTTAGCCTACTTTGCACGTAAATTATGGATTTAATAAAGAGACAAACATGGGACCTTTAATTGTATACGAATATATATCAGACAACACCAATCTCCTTTTGGCATTTATAATTGGAATTGGATTTGGATTTGTACTTGAAAGAAGTGGCTTTTCATCATCGCGTAAACTGGCCGGTATGTTTTATGGTTACGATACCACAGTGTTAAAGGTATTTTTCACTGCAGCTATTGTAGCAATGCTTGGCTTGTTGTTTTTCAGTCTGTTTGGCTGGATCGACCTGAATTTAATATACATCAACCCAACCTTCTTGTGGTCAGCTATTGTTGGCGGCGTTATTATGGGAGCAGGTTTTATATTAGGGGGTTTTTGCCCGGGTACGGCATTTTGTGCAGTATCCATCGGTAAACTTGATGCTTTAAGTTTCATCGGAGGCCTGGTTATTGGCGTTTTAATATTCACCGAGGGCTTTCCGCTATTGGAAGAGTTATTTTATGCCGAGAATATGGGAACACCGACAATTAATGAATTATTAGGTATTTCCAGAGGAGCTTTTGGCTTAATCCTGATCTTTGTCGCTCTGGGCATGTTCTTTGTAGGAGAATGGGCCGAACGCAAATTTCCAAGAGAAGAATACTAACAAGGAGCTTTGAGATTCAATTTTTAGATTGATAGAACACTATCAGTTAAGGTGTAACAACTAAAAATAAGTACAGATGAAAATGAGATTAAAACTGGCCCTGGCAATTATTCCTTTGGGAATCATTATTGCAGCTGTGCCGGAAAACACAACAAGACCATATAAACTGACAGCTCCACAGCTGTTAGACGAAGTAAAAGAAGGCATTCAGTTCATTTCCACCGATGAAGTCGCTGACATGCTTGTTCAAAAGGATCCTTCTCTACAACTTATTGATGTGCGTGATAAAGACAGCTTTGATAAATATCATTTACCGGGAGCTATTAATATTCCTTTGGCGGATATTCTTTCGCCTGAAAATGAAGATTATTTGAACCAGGATGTAAAAATGAATGTGTTCTATTCCAATGGCTCTACAACGTCAAATGAAGCCTGGATGATTACGCGACAGCTTGGGTACATTAATAATTATGTGATGCAAGGTGGTTTAAATCATTACGCTGAAACCATCATGAATCCTCAAATGCCATCATCTACAAGTCCTGATGATGAATTTGCAAGGTATGATTTCAGAAAAGGTGCCAGTGCTGCTCTCGGAGGCGGTAATTTAAATGCAGCAACCGAAAATGCGCCATCAGCCCCAAAACCAACTATCAAAAAGCGACCAAAGAAGAAAAGAGTTGCCGGAGGTTGTTAAGCAATAAAAAAACTGTTGCCTTTCTTTAAACAATTAGAATGTTGTAATTTAAGGAGGTCAACAAAAAATAAGAATGCCTGCACTGTGCCTATTTGTATTCAGAGGCAGGCATTCCTTAAGTTTAAAATACATTTTCTTCGAGTAACTATTCCTAAATCAATGGACAAGGAATACTTACCGATGGGATTGATCGGAAACAATCAGTCCTCCCGATTTCTGATATTTCAGAATGACTTGGAAAGGAGAAAGGATCAAGCGATTTTCACTCAATGCATTAAGTGCCTGAACCGCATATCATATACTAATATGATATTAGCAGGTATTTATGGCCATTCATAACGAATGGTTCACCTTTCTGCTTTCATTTATTTAGTTCAATAATTAAGTACAATGGAAACAGAGTTTCTTTTTTATCTGGCAATCTTTTTCACTTCCGTCTTATACTCTTCGGTAGGACACGGTGGTGCCAGTGGCTACCTGGCCATAATGGCGTTATTTGCCATAGAGCCGGTATACATGAGAGCCTCTGCCCTCACCTTAAATATGTTTGTTGCCGGCATCTCGTTTTATCATTTCTATCGGGGTGGTCATTTCAGGTATAAACTATTATTGCCCTTTATTGCTCTTTCCATTCCCATGTCTTATATAGGAGCCAGAGTTGAGGTCAATGCCCACACTTACAAAATAATACTTGGCGTATTTTTACTGATTGCTGTTGTGCGCATGCTGTTTTTTAGCAAGGAAGAAAAAGAAACCAAAGCAATTCATGTGCCCCTTGCGCTTCTTTTAGGTGCTATTCTCGGCTTCTTCTCCGGTATGATAGGAATTGGCGGTGGAATTATCCTAAGCCCTTTACTTCTTATAATGGGTTGGGCCACCATTAAGGAAACAGCAGCCATCTCGGCAATTTTCATCTTTTTGAACTCTGCCAGCGGGATACTGGGTGTTTTAGCCCATGGTTTTGAACCTGTTAGTAGTATTTATGTATTGATAGCATTAGGCATCACAGGAAGTATGATCGGTTCCTACTTAGGTCAAAAGAAACTGACACCCCGGTACCTCATGCAGGTGCTTTCTGTTGTTTTGCTATTTGCCAGTTTTAAACTCTTTTATTTTGCCTGATGATGAATATAAGCGGAATCATATTAGCCGGAGGACTTAGTTCCCGCATGGGACAAGACAAGGGATTGCTGGAATATAAAGGGCGTGCGTTGATCGAATACAGCATTGATGCGCTTAAGCCTTTATGCACCGAAATTATCATTAGCTCCAACAATCCTGAATATGAGCAATACGGCTTAAGGGTTATTGCAGATGTACACGAAAAAACAGGGCCGATCGGTGGCCTTTATGCTTCTATTTGCGAAGCCAAAACTGATGATATTCTTGTGTGTCCATGTGACATGCCCTTTATCACCCCTGATGTTTTTCGTAAGATACTTGATGAGAAAGCTGATAGCGTCGCTGCAATAATTAAATCATCATCTGACAAGCTATACCCGACATTAGGCTATTACAATAAAAGTTGCCTGCCACTTATATTACAGCAAATAGAGCATCAGAATTATAAGCTTCAATGGCTCCTGAAAGAATTAAAAGCCAAAGCCATCAGCATTGCCGACCCCAAACAACTGTTGAACTTTAACTATCCGGAGGATATACAATGAACACGTACCCCAATATCATACTGGTTGCAGGAAATGGGCGCAATGTTGGGAAAACCCTTTTATCATGCCGAATGATCAAGCATTTATCGGAGATAACAGATGTGTATGCGGTTAAAATTTCATCACACTTTCATCCATTGGATAAAGACGCTCTTATACTTACTCAAACGGATGAATTCTGCATTGTAAAAGAAAGCTTACAAACCCGTAAAGACAGTTCGAGGATGTTAATGGCAGGAGCAACTGTTGTTTTTTACGTTCAATGTAAGAACCACAACCTGCCACATATGTTTATTTCATTAAAAAGCTACCTGCCCGACGATAAACCAGTCATAATTGAATCGGGAGGCCTGTATGATTTTATTGAACCCCGGACCTTGTATTATATTAAAGGTGAAGATACAACGAAACAAAAAAACATTCGCAAGGGCAATAATACTGTGATTTTATCGCCCGATGAAGCAACACATTTAAATATCAGGGAAGTATTTCCTCCTGAAGAATTAATCATAAGCAAACAACAATGATTCAATACGAAGAGGCAATAACAGTAATAAAACAACAGTCTGAAGTGCTTTCGGAAGAACACATCGAGCTACGAAGTGCTCTTAACAGGGTGTTGGCATCTGATGTATGTATCGACATGAACATGCCCCCATTCAATAAATCAGCTATGGATGGGTATGCCTGTCGCAGAGCTGACCTGGGCAATGAATTAAAGATAATAGAGACAATATTTGCAGGAAAGGACCCTGAAAACAAAATTGAAGAAAATGAGTGCGCCAAAATAATGACAGGAGCAGTCGTACCTGAAGGTGCAGACTGTGTGTTTATGATCGAAGATGCTGAACTGATCAATGATGCTTTTGTTCGTTGCACCAATACCTCTACAAAAAGTAACATCAGTCTGAAGGGTGAAGACGCTTTAAAGGGTGATGTTTTACTGGCAGCCAACACAAGACTTGAAGCACGGCATCTGCCGGTATTGGCAATGGCAGGCCACACAATGGTCAAGGTGTGTCGCTTAGCCAGTGTTGCTATTATAGCGAGTGGTACCGAACTAGTTGAACCCAGTGAAACACCCCAATCTTTTCAGATACGAAATTCAAACTCATCCCAATTACTCGCTCAGTTACAACAATGTGGCATTACGGCCAGCTACAAAGGCATTATTAAGGATGATGGTGACTTACTGGAAAAAAGTATCTCCATGGCCTTACAACAAAATGATGTATTGGTGCTTACCGGTGGGGTTTCAGTTGGAGAATACGACTTAATACCTGATCTGCTAAAGAAACTCGGCTATGAAATAATGGTTTCAAAAACAGCTATCCAGCCTGGAAAACCAATGGTTTTTGCCCGTAAAGGAAACAGCTATTGCTTTGGGCTTTCAGGCAACCCGGTTTCATCATATATACAGTTTGAACTGTATGTGCGCCCATTTTTATATGCACTTATGGGGCACAACTACCAGCCAACTCAACTCTCTTTGCCTGTTAGTACCGATTATTCGCGTAAAAAAGATGCCCGACTCTTATTTGCACCTGCCACTATCAATGAAAAGAGTGAAGTTGTACCCCTTAACTTTCATGGCTCGGCACACATTAATGGTTTAAGTGCAGCTCTGGTGCTGTTTGAAATACCCATTGGAACTAAAGAAATTAAGAAAGGAGATTTGGTCAATGTTAGATTCTTATAACAGAAAAATCACTTACCTGCGCGTATCTGTTACAGACCGATGTAATTTAAGATGCCGCTATTGCATGCCCGAGGAAGGAATTCAGCTGATAAAGCATGATGACGTTTTAGCCCTGGAAGAGATTGTGGAAGTGATTCGTGAAGGTGCACAAATGGGGCTTAAAAAGATACGACTGACCGGTGGTGAACCCTTGGTGAGAAAGGGCATTGTTGAGCTGGTGGAAATGATCAAACAGGTGGATGGTATCAATGAAATTACCATGACAACCAATGGAATTCTATTGAGTAAATACGCCCATGAACTTAAAAAAGCCGGATTAAACCGGGTCAATATTAGTCTTGATACCCTTAATGAGGATGAGTTCAGAAACATTACACGTACTGGTAATCTTGAGGATGTAAAAAAAGGTATCAGGGTTGCACAGGAAGCAGGCCTCACTCCCATTAAAATAAATGTGGTGAAAACTAAATTCTCCAACAAGCAGAATATTGAAGCCATTGAACAATTTTGTAACAGTGAAGGATTAAGCATTCGATATATTCATCAAATGGATCTTGAAACGGGCGACTTTTCAGTTGTTGAAGGAGGAGAAGGTGGCAACTGTCAATTATGCAACCGACTTCGATTAATGGCCAATGGAGATATTAAACCCTGTCTGTTCAGCAACAGCGGATACAATGTCAGGAAGCATGGAATCAGGGAGGCTTTTAAATTAGCACTGGGAGCCAAACCACAAGAAGGTACGATCAACCAGAATCATCAATTTTACAACATCGGAGGTTAAAAAATATGTCTGATAAATTAACACATATCAATAAAAAGGGTGAAGCCAACATGGTAGATGTCGGCGATAAACCAATACAAAAGCGTACAGCTAAAGCAACCGGCTTTATTAAGCTTCATCAAAACACCATTCAACTCATTAATAGCAATGAGATGAAGAAAGGCGATGTGCTTTCTGTTGCCCGCATCGCAGGTATTCAGGCGGCCAAACAAACGCATTTTCTTATTCCCTTGTGTCATGCCCTGCAATTATCAAAAGTCGATGTGGATTTTGAAATTCAAGCCAATGGCATTAAAGTCAACTCATTATCGCGTTGCGATGGACAAACAGGAGTAGAAATGGAAGCCTTAACCGCAGTTAATGTCGCGCTTCTTACTATCTACGACATGTGCAAAGCAGTGGACAAAGACATGGAAATGGGTCATATCCGTTTACTTGAAAAGACTAAAGTTTAAAGCCCATACAGCAATAACATTAAATGATCATGGCGATGAAGATTCAGATAAAATCAGTTAATATCTCAGAAAAAAAAGGGATTAAAAAAGTACCTCAACATAACATTACACTCGATGAAACAGGTGTTAAAGGAGATGCCCACTCAGGGCACTGGCACAGGCAGGTCAGTTTACTGGGAACCGAAAGCTACCATAAAACAGAAGAAGCATCGGGCACACAACTGAATCATGGTGACTTTGCCGAAAATATAACCACTGAAGGACTGGCTCTTCACCACTCCAATATTTTCGATCGCTTCGTCAATGATAACATTGAACTGGAAGTAACGCAAATTGGCAAAAAATGCCACAATGGTTGCGAGATCAAAGAGCTGACAGGAGATTGTGTCATGCCGAAAGAAGGTATTTTTTGCAGGGTTATTAAAGGCGGTAACTTGCAGCCGGGCGACACACTTAAATACATACCCCGTATCATTAATGTGCACATCATCACTTTAAGCGACAGAGCATTTCAGGGTATCTATGAAGATAAAAGCGGACCTTTCACTGAAAAAATACTGAGTGCTCATTTTGATGAATATAAACGTCAGTACAGCTTTAATAGAACTATTCTGCCTGATGACGAAGAACAGTTAAAAAACACGGTACTCACGTTAGTAGCGGGTGGTACAGATATAATCATAACAACGGGCGGCACTGGAATTGGTCCCCGGGATATTACACCGGACGTTATTAAACCATTGCTCGACAAAGAAATATACGGCATTATGGAAGCCATCAGGGTCAAATATGGCCTTGACAAACCCAATGCCCTGCTGAGTCGAAGTGTGGCTGGTGTTATTGGCCAAAGTCTCGTATATGTATTACCCGGCAGCCTTAAAGCCGTCAAAGAATATATGACAGAGATAAACCCAACAATAGAACATTCTTTAAGAATGTTGCACGGGATCGATGCGCATTAAAAGAAATCAAATTCTGAAGACAACAAACAGACACTGTATGTAGTGGTGATCAAACACTGCATGCTGTGGCTGTCAGGCACTGCATACTGTGGCAGTCAGACACTACTGGCACAAATTATTGGTTAAACACGTTGAACCATTAGTGCATTCCTGTTACCTGTAATGATCAAGGAATACCCATTTGCCATCATCATGATATTCAAGGATATACTACCATATCTCTTGAGACCAACAACATAAAAGACATACAGAAGGCTTATTTAGAATCAGCCTTGATATTCAAGACCAGGTTACGCCAGACATTAATTCTCATACAGGCCAGGCAAACTTACCTAACACAATACGTTATTTTATTCATAATACTTATTTATTAAGGATAAAATAACCCTATATTTTCATATTCATTGCATTACACATTATTATATTAACAAAAAATTATTAAATTAGATTTCAAGTATCACCCAGCTTAATTCACCAGATATGAAACCATTGGTACAAGAAGCAACCAACAAAACACCTTATCTGAATTTTAATCCGGATAATGGCCATATTCAGATAAGGGGGAGATCGATTCCAGAAAATCCACACATGTTGTTTGACCCCATCTTAGAATGGCTCGACACCTACTCAACAAACCCTTCGCCGGTAACCAAAGTGGAGATCAAACTGGATTATTTCAATACTATTTCATCTATTTTTTTACTCAATGTCTTCAAAAAATTAAAGGAGCTTTACATTGACAAAAACGTTACTGACATCTGTTGGTATTGTGATAAAAATGATGAAGATATGATTGAAGCAGGTGAAGATTATCAGTCGATAGTTGATATTCCAATTAATATCATCGCAGAATAAAAAGTTGTCAGTAATAGTTTGCATAAGAAAATTATTTCTACCTTTGTTCGTGTTTTTACGAACTACGAACAATACATATGGAAGTTAAACCGATTATTGACAACAAACAGAAGCAACTGGCCAGATATGCCAAAGCCCTGAGCCATCCGGTACGTATCTTTGTATTGCAAACACTTTCGCAACAATCGTGTTGCTACAGTGGCGACCTTACAGAGATATTGCCCATTGCCAAATCCACACTTTCACAGCACCTTAAAGAATTAAAAGATGCCGGTTTGATACAAGGTGAAACAGAGGCTCCCCGCATTAAGTATTGTATTAATAAAGAAAACTGGAAAGAAGCTAAAGAGCTTCTTGAAACGTTTTTTGCCCAATAAAAAAATTTAACTTATAAGTTCGTGTTTTTACGAACTACCAATAACAAAATTGAATGAATATGACTATTAAAGTATTAGGCACCGGGTGTGCAAAATGTAAATCATTAGAAGAAATAACCCGCAAAGCAGTTGAAGAAAAAGGCGTTGATGCTCAGGTTGAAAAAGTAGAAGACATTATGCAGATCATGAGTTTTGGTGTAATGACAACCCCGGCCCTGGTTATCGACGGAAAAGTTGCCATTAAAGGACGCGTACCCTCGATTGATGAAATAAAAGCATTACTATAGATTATTTACAACTAACCTTTTAATATAATTCTCATAATGAACAAGTTAATTTACACCCTATTTATTATTGCAACACTGGCTCTTACTGCAGGATGCAATACAAACAAGCAAAAAAATGAAAAAGAGACGGCTTGCTGCTCAGCCGAAAGTAAAAGTTGCTGCAGCACATCAGATCTGGTTACTCAAAGCATTGATGTTACTAAGGTAAGCGTAGTCTATTTTCACGCCACCCGTCGTTGTGCTACCTGCGAGGCTGTTGAAAAAGTAACCAAAGAAACCTTAGCCACACACTTTGATGAGTCGGTTCCTTTTTACTCTATCAACCGCGAAAAGGAGAAAGAACTGGCTAAAAAATACAATGTAGAGTGGCAAACGTTATTAGTGATAAAGGGCGACCAGGTAAAAAACCTTACCAACGAGGCTTTTTTAAATGCCCGTACCAAGCCAGAGAAGCTGGAAGAACTACTTAAGTCGACCATAGAATCAATGTCATAGTATGGAAGTACTACATAATTTATTGGAAAACTCACAACTTCCAATTCTATCGGCTTTTTTACTGGGGTTGATGACAGCGGTCAGCCCCTGCCCCCTTGCTACCAATATCACAGCCATTGGATTTATCAGTAAAGATATTGAAAGTCAAAGGCGTGTATTTGTAAATGGACTCGTATACACATTGGGACGTGCCATATCGTACACAGGACTGGGACTCATCTTCTTCTTTGGCTTGAGCCAGTTTCAGCTATCAGGCTTCTTCCAGGAATGGGGCGAGAAATTACTGGGTCCACTGCTCATAGTAATAGGTTTATTTATGCTTGGTGTCATTAAGTTGGCTATTCCGGGTCTTGATTACCTCAATGATAAACTGGAAAAGAAAGCCAGCAATGGCTATTGGGGAGCTCTTTTACTGGGTGTTGTATTTGCCCTGGCATTTTGCCCTTACAGTGGTGTACTATATTTTGGCATGCTGATACCTATGACAGTGGCCAGTGCCAGCGGACTTTATTTACCTGTTATCTTTGCCATTGCAACAGGCATACCGGTAATAATATTTGCCTGGTTAATTGCATACAGCGTGGGATCGATAGGCAACTTCTACAATAAAATGAAGAATTTTGAGCTTTGGTTTCGACGTATTATAGCTGTTGTATTCATCGGCATTGGCGTATACTTTGTTATCACCCTGCTTTTGTAAGGGTTTATAGTCATTACTTTTTTTTTGAAAATACAATTCGTCTTTTTACGAACAATATAAAATGGAACAAAAAAAGAAACAGAAATTAATTGCTGCAGTAGCAGTTATACTACCGGCATTAATAGCCCTTTATACCTACTTACAGCCATTAATTGATTATTTTACCTACCAATTATTGCCTCTTAAGCCTGAAACACATCTTGGACAGGCTATTAACTTCTTCTTTTACGACACCATCAAGATAATGATCCTGTTATTTATTATCAGTTCATTGATGGGAGTTGTTAATGCCTATTTTCCGGTTGAGCGCCTGCGTGTTTATCTGACCACTAAGAAAATGTATGGTCTGCAATATTTCTTTGCATCCTTTTTTGGGGCGGTCACGCCGTTTTGCTCGTGCTCATCTATACCATTGTTTATTGGTTTTGTACAAGGGGGCATTCCATTGGGGGTAACCTTTGCATACCTTATCACATCACCACTGGTCAATGAAGTGGCAGTTGCTATGTTTTTAGGTCTATTTGGCTGGAAAGCGACACTTATATATGCCGGAAGCGGAATCCTGCTTGGAATGGTTGGCGGCTATATTTTGGGCAAATTCAAGCTGGACAGATACCTGAGTGACTGGGTCAAGCAGATACAACAAAATGCCCAGATGGAAGCTGATCAATGGGAGGGTGAAAAAACACCATTTATCGATCGACTCCCTGCTATTATTGCCGATGGATGGGGAATTGTGCGCAAGGTATTACTCTATGTTATTATTGGGATTGCTATTGGAGCAGCCATGCATGGTTATGTCCCTGAAGATTTCTTCACGGAATATTTATCTGAAGATAAATGGTACGCCATTCCATTGGCTGTAATACTGGCGGTTCCCATGTATGCCAATGCAGCGGGAATTGTACCTGTGATACAGGTCTTTGTTGCCAAAGGTGTGCCGCTTGGCACAGCCATCGCCTTTATGATGGCTGTAGTAGGCTTGTCATTGCCTGAAGCAACATTGCTTAAAAAAGTGATGCAATGGAAATTGATAGGCATCTTCTTTGGAACAATTACCCTGTTTATCATCATACTGGGCTATTTATTCAATTGGATAATTTAAGTCAGCAGACGACAGTATAAAAAAGGAGGCAGCCACAAACGGTTACCTCCTTTTTGTTTTAGTTTATTGAAATTTTGGTAGTATTACCGATTATCTTTTAGTAACAGCATCAATTACCTTCGGTGATTTCTCCCAAGACGTTTTACTCAGCAGGATTCCACCAATTACCAGATATCAAAAGCATATTGAGCAAACCGATGGTATCCCCATAATACGATTCCTTTTCAGCCTTGATCACATCCCATCCTTTATTTAGAAATACCTGGTATTTAGGATCAACGATGGAAGCAGCTACAAAAGGAGCTGTAAAAGCATTACTTGAATAGGAATTGATGGGCCTGCCATCCAAATAATAGCCTGCTTTTATGTCGGAAGGCTCTCCATCGCTTGAAGCGATTATAAAGTCCTGCAACTTCATCATGACTCTTTTGGCATCGGCTGTTCCAAAATGTGCATAGTCAGTGCTTATACGCCATGGATATCGACAGGCATTCCAGCTGTATTCATCCGTTTCTTTATACTCATCTAAATAATATTCCGTTGCCGGCCGTGGAGACTTATTGACTATAAAATCGGGCATTAAGCCAGTGGTTGAACTGTAGTTGGTTGACAGGGCATCAATTAATTGATACACCTCGTCGGCCGCCGCAAGCCAAAATTCATCAGATGTAGCAGCATGATAGCTTCGAAAATGAGCAGTCATCCAATCCGATGAACGGCTTGAATAATTGTTGGTATCCCAGTCGCCCAGCATCGAACGCTTTGATATGCTTGACATATCACTTTGCCTGACACCTTTACTGATCATTGTCCGGGCTTTCTCCAAATAATTGATGGCACCTTCAGAGCCCCACTGTTTATCAGCCAGCAGCAAGGCATATGCTATATCCATATCCCCATCGGTGGCGCTGCCTTTATCGTATCGGCTTTCTTCGGTCTTATGAATAAGCCATGACATGCACTCAGGATTTCCGGTACTTCGATGTTTGTCAAACATATTAAGCATGCCATCAAAATACTTTTGGGCATCAGCAATCCGGCCTGCCATTAAAGCAAAAATTATCATCCCATAACCATGAGCTTCTGAGGTTGTAATCTCGTTTCCATCTCCCCCGGTCCCCAGCATTTTTACATAATAGCCTCCACCCGGAGTTGTTCCGTTTGATTCACGCACATAGCTCCTCAACCAATGATAATAATAGTCTATAATATCCTGGTTCATTTGCCCTTGTGAAATATGATTGGGTTTTATACAGTTATTGAAGGCTATTGCCTGAGGAAAGGGTTTTAAAGCCTCCAATGGTGCATGTACAAATTCTTTCCTTTGTTCTGGTCTCTTTTCATGATCATTACCTTCACATGAATACAGGCTAAAGGAAATGAAAGCAATGAGTAATAAATATCGCATAACAGGGGTTTTAAAAAGGCGGAACATCTATTTGTTAATATTCCGCCTTCCAATCTAAAGGTTTGTGTATATTAATAATAATCAGGTAATACATAGAATGCTACCATTAGTCTCAATAGCATAAGCGATCACTATCACCGGGAAGCTGTATATGCTATAGCAGGAATCATCCATCCGCCATGTTGCAGCCATTGCTCAGACCAGCGCCAGCGTTGTGCCGGATCATTATCATATGGCAAGGGTCGAAATGCGATATCACTTTCATCATCAAAACCTCCGGTTATACCATTACATATCCCTCCCAGGTAATTCATTGACTTACCATCTTCTTTATAATCCGGATTATTACGACCGGCACCATGCAGCATACATACATTATACGGATTAAGGCCCAATACCCAGTTGATCTGGTCATATGCCAGGTTAACGGCTGCAAGCTTCACTTTGTCATCTAACACATTCTGTGCTTTAAACATAGCCGTTGCCAATGAAGCCAGACGTGCATTTTCACCCTGCCACCAGTAAGCGGTCTCGTTTTTATGCGGAATAAAGAATGCCGAACGTGGCTTATCTTCGTTAACAGCTTTAACATACTGACGGGCATAACCAAAAGGATTTATTACCTCATTGGTAATAGCCAGTTCGTAAGCTACTGATCTGTTTACAAATCCCTTGGCAAGTGTAAGTCTCTCCTTATCGGTTTCAATGCCCATATAGTGCATCATGGCTATCACGGGAAGCCCAGCTTCAGCGCCATGAAAATAGGGCCGTTGCCCTGTATCATCGGCTCGTAACCAATTATTAAAATTAGTATCACTTGTTAAACGCTGATTTAATGATTCGGCACGCATACGAGCGTCATTAAGATATGCGGGCTTCTTAGTGACCTTATACAATTCTATGGCTGCCATCAAGGCACAATAGTCGTCAATTATATTCTCCTTACCATCATCACAATACGTCAGATTATTGACTTTAAGATGGGCATACCCCTTCTCGGCAAGCTGCAAATAAGTTTGGGCAGAGTACTCACCACTTACATTAGCATGAGCGCAACGGGCCAAAGCAGCAATAGCCATTCCTCCTCCCTCACGGAAAGCTGCCTGGTAACGATCGTTTCTTTTCCCATCCTGTCCTTCATAGGCACAAATTTGCCTTTGCTCAGGATCTTTTGTCCATCCGGCAAATACTGTTGCATAGAAATATCCTTCCTCATCCTGAATACGCACCAGGTAGTCAGCACCATAGGCGGCTTCAGTTTTTAAATCGCTTACAATCGTATTATGGTCAGCTAATTTAGCTGACTCAATAACATCAACAGCTTCAAGCATATTCCATACCATCATTGGAAGCTGTTGTGGCGTCATATAGTTGGAGAAACTTAAATGACTCAAATATTTCCCCTTCTCACCCGAAGCATCATACCATCCGCCACTGACATCAACCACATCATCACGCTCTCCATAGAACGACAATGCCTTATCTTTAGCATTGTACGGATCGATGCATCGCTGCAACTGAAACGCCTTTGTTAATAATGGTAATACATCATTGGCTAAAGATTCTTCAAAAATGGTAAAGGGTTCAGAGCTTAAGGTCGTCCCGTCAATATGGGCAACAAGGGTAAAAGTTCCCGTTTGCATTACTTCAGTAAATACAGCTCTATAGGCATAACCGGTGTGCCAGTTATCAACCTGACCTCCTTTGTTAAACTGACCTGAATAAACTTCATGTCCTTCCTTATCAAGCACAATGAATTTTTCGGGTTCGATCATTGATTTAGTTTGTAGCACAGCCACCTTAGAGGCCTGCTTATGGTAGCCAAGGTGATTGATCAACACATCACCTTCCACAAGTTTATTACTTGTACATGCCATTAAAAGGGCACTGAAAATCATAAAAATGAAGGACTTATTCATAAGTAATATTTAAAGGTTTATCTTAAAATTCCTCAAACAAAGGCATGTAGCCGCCTAAAACGAACCTACTTAAAGGCTCATTATCAATACTTTTATCAAACTTTCCTTAGTTAATCGGTCTTATTTCTGATGCATTATTTGGAAATGGCGTCGTAATACAAAGCAGCAGCTCCCAGCACAGCAATATCAGGTTGCTCACTTACTTCGATCTTTAGTTTCTCAACTGTTTTCTCATATTGAAACTTCCGCACCACTTTCCACATAAACTCTTCGAAATAAGGGAAAAAGCGACTTATACTACCGCCAATAACAATACACTCGGGGTCATATGCATATAAAATAGTTTTTATGGCCTGTCCAAAATCAAAGCCAAATTGCTCCAGAATTGCCAAAGCAATTTTATCATCTTTTTTAGCTCGTCTGAAAAGTACATCAGGCTTTAAACCATACTTGGTTTCAAAATACTGCGTTGTACAATAGTGCTCGTAATTATGATCGCGATATGGGATGCAACCAAACTCACCCGCCCCACAATTAGTTCCTGAATAAAGGTGATTGTTGGTAATAACCCCACAACCCAATCCAATGCCAGCCACTACACCAACCACATTGGCAAACTTTTTGGCCTTACCAAAGTACTTTTCTCCAATGGCAAAGCAGTTGGCATCATTATTTACGTAGACGCCTACCTTGTAACGATCTGACAGTAAATCGCCCAAATGTACTTCACGCCATGAGGGCATGTGCTCAACATTGTAAACTATACCTTTTGATACATCAACAAGACTGGGAACACCGATACCAATACCACCCACATCTTCATTAAAAACCTGATCAATGGCTTCCATTATCTCCTTCAGAATAACTTCTTCTGAATTATGATTGTCAATCTCAAGTGCCAGTGAAGCCTCAACAATATTATTTCTAACACGACCAACACGCAGGTTTTTACCACCAAGGTAAACACCCACAGCACATTGGTTTTGAACGGTCATATCTTGTAACATATCTTAATAATTGTAGTTATACCAAATTTACAATAAAATAAACAGGTATTATTCATCAGTTGCTGCATCAACATACAAAGCAGCGGCACCTAAAATAGCAATTTCCTTGACGACAGACGGTACAATGACAAAATTTTCAAGTACAAAACCAAATGGGAAAGTAGATATCTCCTTCCACATGGCATCCTTGTAATATTCATATGACCTGGAAACTGAACCACCCAGGACAATCGCGTTGGGATCAACAGCCAACAGTATATTTTTGATGGCCTTCCCAAGATGCGTACCGTACTCGGCAAAAATCCCCAAGGCTGTTTCATCGCCTTCAGAAGCGCGTTGTGCCAACTCACCTCCACTAACATTAAACACATTTTCAAAAAACTGACCACTACAATAGTATTCATAATCATGATCAAGGTAAGGCATCATACCAAACTCTCCTGCTCCACAATTCTGATCAGGAAGCAAATGCCCTTTCTTTATTATACCACCTCCAAGGCCTGTTCCGGTTATCAGTCCAACAAAGTCAGTATACTCCTTCCCTGCACCGTAAACTCGTTCTCCTACCGCAAAGCAATTTGCATCATTATTGATATACACCGGCAGATTAAATTCCTTTTCAAGAATATCTTTCAATGGTATCTTCTTCCACGATGGAATATTCTGAACATCATAAACAACGCCGCTAACTGATTTTACCAGGCTGGGCACTCCAACTCCTATTCCTTCAACTTCAGGAGTGATTACTTCTTTGATGGTCGATATCAAGGCCTCGGTAACCTCGGATGCAACATCTGTTTTTGGAACCAAACAAGAAGACACCTTCTGAATCTTATCACCTGTAACAAGTCCGGCTCTCATGTTTGTTCCCCCAAGATCAACTCCAATTATTGTTCTTAATTGTTCCATTTTTATCATTTCGTCGTTATGTTCGCCATAATATGGCTTCTAATCGCATTCTCTCTCAAAAAATGCGATAAAAGGTTTATCTCTCAGTAATTATTTATCTTTAACCTGAAGCACTTTGCAAAAAGGCTAAAGTAAAGAAGCCGGCTTCTTCTTTAGGTCGGGTTTTGATTGCGTGTTGAATTACCGGCTTCTTTTACTTAACTACTCAAACTCTGTAAAAACGCTATTTCAGAGATTTAAAAAATCTTACCAGCATTATTTAATATTCCAACCCTCGATCCTATACTCAACATTCTCTGGTAATTTGTCGCTGGCAATCTTTGCTGTAATGGTTTTTGTCTCATTCGGCATCAGACTCACATAATTATCATCCCAGAACACAGGCACAACCAGTTCATTCGTTTGTTTATCAAGCACCGCAACTTCAATAAAGAAGGCGATCTTATCTGACTTATTTTCCAATTGACACTCAAACAGCGTATAATCTCCGTCAACTGTCTTTTTCCATGACTCGGCAACATTAGCTGACGGCATATCATTGATGCCAGTCAGGTTGGCATAATCTTTAGGCGGCGTATAAACCCAGGTTGTTTCTTCAAACTTCATTTCGTCAGCCTTGGTCGATAACCAATAGAAATTATCAGCTACCAATTCATCAGCAGTATTAACTAACTCCAGGTTTACGAAATATGTTTCGCCGATACCTTCAAGTTCAGGCAACTCATAGGCCACACCTGAAGAATGTGCCTCTAAGCTCAATGCCACTTTTTCATTTAACAATACCTTTGAATGCAAGTCGTATACTTCCACATGCAGACTCAAATCATTCATATTATTATTGTAATCATTGACCCAGTACACCTTATTATCCTTGTAGTTATAAACGGCATTAAGCGGTTGACAGGCCTTCTTAGTTCCGTAAAAAGCACCGTTGGGCACCAGGTAGTAATCGTATAGTTGCCAGAACATTTCAGGCCAGGCGGAGTTAAGCATCCATTGAATGACACCAGTAGCCTTGAATTTATTAGCCTGAAAAGCTTCAAACATAGGGCGAATGGCTTCATAGTTGGAAATTTGCGACTTAAAGGCAAACTCCTCAACACCATTAGCTTCACCATAACGCCTATTAAATGAATTCAGATAACGATCCAATGAGCCAAACTGATGTCGGCCGCAATGAAAATTCCACATATCATTAATGGGCCATAATTTATCCTTGGGGATCATCTTTTTGATACTTTCCAATGGAGGCACCTGAGGCCCGGGACCGGTTTCTGTGTTGAAGCCATAAGCACCACCTGCAATTGTATCAATATACCAGTAAACAGGAGGAACATAACCATATGGTCCTAACATCTTAACGCCGGTTGAACCACTTACTTCACTGTGATTGTAATGATCCGTACCAAAATCCTGGTATTTACATGCCGCCAGTATCGGTCGTGAATCATCAACCCCGGTGATATAGGTATTTAATTTGGCTTCCAACTCAGGTACAGGTAGTTTATCACTACCAAAAACCCATAAATAAACGCTCGGATGGTTGCGTAAATAGAGAACCTGGTCACGGTAAGACAACGCATGGCGTTCAATCTCTTCTTCACCTGTGATGGCCATATAATGCGTCTCAGGTCGTCCGCAATATGCCTCCCATTCCCAGTGACAGCTCCAACCGATCATAATTAACAAGCCATTTTCATCTGCTGCATCATATATGGTTTTGTCTCTGCCCCAAAAACCTTCCAGACGGATACAATTCAGGTTCATATGCTTCACATATTCCACCTGTGCGATCACCTTCTCTTTACTATCTGCCAAGAACATATCATCAACCCAGCCGGCACCTTTAATTGTTAATGGCTTACCGTTGACTTTCCATCCTTTATGCCCTTCTTCATTTATAAACTGCTCAATTTCGCGAATACCAAAACGTGTGTCTATACGTTGCGACACTTTTCCTTTTACCTCAGCACTAACGACCATTGAATACATGTCAGGTTCCCCAAGGTTATTAGGCCACCAAAGCTTTGCATTTTTAACATTCAGTTTCGCATCATCTTCAGGAGTGATAGTAACATCCCTTGATTCTCCGGCTTTTAGTTCAAACTCTTTACTCACAAGACCAATTCCGGCTATTTCAGCCTTAATAGTTACCTTTTCTGTGTTTGCAGAATGGTTGGTCACCAACGTTGTAAGGGTCAATGCGGCATCCGTCCAGTTGTCCCGGTTTAGTTTAGTAGTTACAAAAGGAGATTCAATTGACACCTCAGCACTCTTTATCAACTCTACACCACGCCACAATCCCATATTCTGGTCAGGTGCTGCCGGATTCCAATCCACAAAACCTATCGTCAAATCTCCTCTTACCGGTGGAATAATTTCAACCGCAATGGCATTTTTGCCTTCAGTAACATAGTTACTCACATTAAACGTCCATCGGCTAAATGGCCCTTCAACCATATTAACATCAGCAATTTGCTGCCCATTCACCCAAATATTAGCCTTATAATTCAATCCCTCAAACCGCAATTGATAATTACCATCTTTATCAAGATCATGAATCTCAAATACCTTTCGATACCACCAGGCCTGCTTAAAACGTGTGTTGTCTATTTTATCAATATTATCCCCCATAAAAAGGTCAGGGTATTCCCCACTTTCCCTTAGTATTGTCATTACAGTGGCAGGTATATCTCCTTTAATCCAATCCATCTGTTGATAAGATGGCATGCTTAAATGCGAACCTCCATCATTGACTTTGTCAGTTGACTGTATCGACCAATCAGAGTTTAACTCCTGTATGTAATTGTCGCTTTCGTGCACATGACAACTCATCATGGATAACACGAAAATGCCACAAATCCAATTCATTAATACTGTTAGTTTCATTTGCAATATTTTTTGGTTTGAAGCAAAGATGCACAAATAATGCAATCTATGCAAGCGGTTGCATATTTTTATGCAAGACAAATATTCACACCGGCAATTCAATAAATAATACCTACAACTAGTGTTTAAATGAAGAGTTTCGAATAAGCAACTGAATAGGCTTAAGGGTAATTGAACTATCTACTTTGCCTTCCTTGATGCATTCGATCAACTTCTCTACAGCAGATCTACCCATATCGTAACCAGGCATATCAACTGCCGACAAGGATGGCGTTACAAACTCGTTACATCGTTCATTACCCAGCGAAATAATAGATAATTCTTCCGGCAACTTAAGACCAGACGCCTTGGCCGAGGCGGCTATAATTAAACCAGCCGAAGCACTTGCAGCAACTATTCCATCGGGTTTTTCGGGCAGGTTTAGCCATATGCGCACAGCTTCACGGGCATCCTGCTCCGACAGATCACTTGATAATAAGAACTGAGACAAGAGTGGCAGACCATTCTTAGCCAGGGCATCTTTATAACCCTCAATACGATCACTGAACACCTTTGATGATGTTACACCCCCCAAATGAGCAATTCGTTTACAACCAAGGTTTATCAGGTGTTCAGTCGCAGCATAGGCAGCCTCATAATTATCAACAACAATCTTTGGACCGGGAACCGCATAACTAACCCTGTCGAACATAGCAACAGGAATGCCTTTCTTTGCAAAAACATCAAAATGACTTACATCTTTGGTTTCCATTGTCAAACAACAAACCAAACCATCGACCCGGGCTGAATTCATTACGCGAGTCATTTCCTTTTCCTGCTGAACACTTTCATTGGTTTGGCAAATAATAACATTATAGCCTTTATCACGCGCCTTCTCCTGAATGCCGCTCAATGCCTGTGCAAAAAACTGCGAACCTATATTGGGAATGATCACACCAATAACATTGGTTTTGTTCTTCGAAAGACTTGACGCCACCAAATTGAGCTCATAACCCAAATCCTGCGCCACAGCCTTCACCTTCTTCTTGGTTGCCTCACTGATCTTTGCATTATCATTCAATGCACGTGAAACAGTTGAAGGGGAAATATTAAGCTCTTTTGCAATATCATTGATCGTTATTTCGCGTTTTTCTTTTGATGACATGGTCCTACAGTTAGTTATTACGGCAAAATAATAAAAAACATGCGTATTAAACTAAATCCAATACTTAATAAATGGGCTGACATAAGTGCCAGCCCTGTTTTTTTTATTATTCTACGGGCTTAAAAATCCATGCCCAACCATAATCATGCGCGCCTCCGTTTGCCGGCGAATGATCCTGCCAGATAAACAACTGCTCATCATCAACACTTTGAACAATATACCTGCCAGTTGCAGCCACATCCAAATCGATGTTTGAATCCGCATCTGCATCCGGATTACGTACCTCATGGTTAGGCACATAAGCATTATTCAACGTCAACTCTCCGGTTTTAATGTTAAATTCATAAGTACCTGCTTCCACTTCCGCACCCGATCCATCAAAACGAGTATAATTAAACTCCAGGTCAAACTTGATCGTATGGTCATATTCCGGAATCGACTCCAAAGTTGAATATGGCGTCCACCACGATTCTTCATGGTTCGTAGGCGATGTCATATAACATGCTCCCAATGACTTAGAATCATTATCAAAGGCCCAGGTTCTTCCACCCTCTCCTACTTCACCGGCTAGCTTATACAACGGATTATTTGCAGGTGGCACCAGATCACGCGCTTTAAATTTCCAGGCCCATGAATAACCCATCGTTGGATGCTCCTGCCACAACAATAACTCATAATCACTTAATACCTGGATCTTATAAGCTCCACCAGCTGCAATATCAGGATCGATATTCGGATCGTCAAAATTAGGAATTGCGGCATTGTTGATCTTTATCGTTAAAGCCTCATGATCAAGCGTAAAACTACCTTCTTCAGCTATAACATCTTTGGTTTCAAAGCGTGTAAAATTGAACCCCCCATCCAGATCAAATTTGATTTCATTCAATAAGTCCGGTAAATCCTCAGCCGTTCCATCACCAACAGTATACGGATTCCACCAAAACACAGTCCAGTCAACAGGATCGGTCATGTAGGAAACATCACCACCTGGTTCCTCCTGCGCCCACACCCAGTACTTACCATTATCCTCTTTCTCTCCACAAAGCATTACATACTCAGGGATACCGAACACCATATCCGGATTACTTTCCGGAACATTAACCGAACCTGTTCCGGAAGACTGACCTTTTCCATTCATCGCCACAATCTCAAAGCCATAATCTCCTTCAAGAGGATAAAAGCATTGAACGCTGGTTCCTTGCAATAAGGTACCATCATCAAAAATCCAGTTTACATTAAAAACTGTTTCGTCATTGATCGTCAGAATCGGCTGATTAGGATCTGTCGCATCAACCGTAAATTCAAGAGCCGGTAATTCTGCGGGCTGCTCGCGAAGCTCCACCTCGGGCGTACATGCCACAACAGCAACAAGCAAGGTAAATAGATATATTAATTTCTTCATTTTCTTAGTATTTGAAATTACTTGGATGCAAAGCCAATGGAAAAGCCATCGACTTTGCCAAATCATGATAGTATTAGTAAGGATTTTGTTCCAAATTAGGATTCAAACCAATTTCTCCCTGGGGAATTGGCATATAACGCTTGTTATCACTATAACCAGCCATTAAGTTACCTCTTCCGGTACGCACCAAGTCCCAATAACGGTGACCTTCCATTGCCAATTCAACACGACGTTCGTGATATACCGCATCCAGGCCATCTGTATTTGTTGTAGGATCCAGACCTGCCCGAGTCCTTACTTCATTCACTCCATACTGCCAATCGCCTCCTACATGAGCATTGGCTTCAGCATTCCACAACAACAAGTCCGCATAACGGATAGCCCGCCAGTTATTTGGCGAATCAGACATACCGTTGCGCTCACTTTTAGGAATATAGTATTTCCTTGAATGGTAAACTTTCTGCGTATATCCTATACCATTGATATGCTGCGTACAGATAACTTCCTCATCATCTGTCCCTTCCCAAAGCACATCACCATCATCAATCAGGGTATAATCACGACGCAAGTCTCCTTCTTCATACTCATCATATAAATTCTGCGTTGGCAGGTTAAAACCCCAGCCCCAGCCGCTTTCTATTTCACCTTTACCATTATATAACTGTCGGCTACCCTGGTAAATTGCAGTTACATTACCTTCATTATCATCACCCCAGTTGTCATCACCGGTAATAAATGAATACTGTATTTCAAAGATGGACTCTTTTCCGTTTTCTGCAGCAGCGGTGAAAACATCGGCATAGTTATCTTCCAGATCATACCAGTCATACTCGTCTATAAACTTTTGAGACAAGTCAGCAGCCTCACTCCACTTAGCCTGAAAAACATACATTTTCACTAAAAATGCTTCTGCAGCACCTTTGGTCACACGCCCCATCTCATCCGCATTTAACTCTGGCTTTGTTGGCAGGTCCGGAGCAGCCTCTTTAAGATCTTTTTCAATTTGCGCATAGACTTCTTCAACAGTATTTCGGGGTTCAGTAAACTCCGATGGCTGAAGCACTTTATTAACAATCGGCACACCACCAAAAACCTTTAATAAGTGAAAATGATACCAGGCGCGTAAAAATTTAGCTTCTGCAATATAACGCTTCTGAACCCCGGCAGATATGTTTTCATTCTCCTGAATACCGGCAATTAATTTGTTAGCACGGGCAATACCCACATAAGGCTCTGTCCAGCGCCCCGCCAAAATTGAATTTTCAGCATTCGCTCTAAAATCCTTTAAATCCTGACACTCAGCCCAGTCACTAGGCCCCTCTCCACCCTTTTCAGCATCATCAGACACAATATCTCCAATCATCCATTCGTGAATTTGGGTGTAGTTATAACGCGCCAATGGATCATATGCCCCAACCAGGGCATCATATGCAGCCGCATCAGAACTAAAGAATGATTCATCTGAAATGTTTGGCGCTGGTGTATCCAGTAAACTTTCAGAACAGGCCACAAACAAAGCTATAAAAGCTATAGCAGATGTTAATATATTTAATTTCTTCATTTTTCTATTTTTTAATATGCAAAATGGAATTACCGCTTAGAAGCTTAGGTTCATGCCAAATGTTATCGTACGTGGTATCGGATAAGTAGCACGATCTAAACCGATAGCCGTTCCATATCCTCCAACCTCAGGGTCATAACCCGTATACTCGGTAAATGTGTACAGGTTCTGACCACTCACATACACCCTTAAAGTCTCTAACTTAAGCTTATTAACAATACTACCCGGCAGGGTATACCCAAGTTGAACATTCTGGATCCTCAGGAAAGAACCATCTTCCACGTAACGACTTGAGATACGTGTATTGTGAGAATCTTTGGCATTCATACGCGGATGACGGGGATCATTTGTGGACCCAGCACCTGTCCAACGATTCAGCATCTCCTTGCTATTATTCCAGTAGGCCATCGAACTCAATTGATAGTAACCCGGACCATTATACACATCTATACCATAAACTCCATTAAGCAAAAAGCTAAAGTCAATTCCTTTGTAAGACACATTACCATTGATCGCATAGGTGAATTCAGGTATTGGACTACCAATAAAATCATAGTCATATACACCATCACCATCGGCATCACGATAGCGAATATCACCTGGTTTCACACTTGACGGCACGCCATCAGCAGCATTTTTGTAATATTCATTGATCTCATCCTGTGTCTGAAATAATCCTTCAGCCACAAGGCCATAAAAGTTTGATATCGGACGACCAACAACAGTGCGGTTAACAAAACCCGAACTACGGAAATCATTATCATCAACATGAGTAGAAGAACCCAAACTAACAACCTCATTATTAATTGTTGTAACATTTCCCCCAAGCGAATATTCAACTTGTCCGATTTTACTTCTCCAATTCAATTCAAGTTCCATACCGGTATTTTCCATTTCACCGGTATTTTGCCACGGATAATCAACAATACCGGTTTGCGAAGGCGTTGGTGGTGTCAACAGCATATCGCGGGTATTTTTAATGTAATATTCCGCACTACCAGAAAGCTTCCCTCTGAAAAACCCAAAGTCCAGTCCTACATTGGTTGACTCAACAGTCTCCCACATAATTTCATTATTACCAATACTATTAAATGCAGTACCACTTGTAATAACCTGAGGATTCCCAAATACATAATTCTGCCCCGCTGAGGCTGTAGTAGTCTGACGGTATGGCGTTAACGCCGCCTGGTTACCAATCTGCCCCCAACCTGCACGAAGTTTTAAATTACTGATCCAATCCACACCTTCCATAAAGCTCTCTTCAACAATACGCCACCCGGCAGAAAATGAAGGATAATACCCCCACTTTTCAGCATCACCAAATTTAGATGAGCCATCAGCCCTGAAGTTAACCGTCAGTAAATAACGCCCTCCATAAGAATAATTTAAACGCGCCAGGTACGATATCTGATTATCTTCTATAAAAGAACCATAGGTATTACCCTGATGGGCATTCCTTGAATTATCAATAATTCTGTAATCCTCATCATCTGTTGGGAAATCGGTAACGGTAATTCCATCATATTCGTACTTACGTTTCAGGTACTCTGTTCCTATCATAGCAGATACATCATGATTAGAATTAAACGTTCTGCTATAATTCAGCGTATTTGACCAGGTCAAAAGCGTACCGCGATCATGCCCTTTTGCCAGACTATTCATTTCATTTCTGTCAGTTAGCGAAACAAAATAGATTGGATTATAGGTATCGTCCTCATTAAACGACAGATCAGCACCAAAATTGGTTTTAAAAACCAAACCCTTCAAAAGATTAACATTGGCATAAACATTACCCAATACTCTAAACTCTTCTCTGTTATCATTGGTATTGTCAATTGCAGCCACAGGGTTATTCACCTGGTTGTTTGAAGCAGCATACGAACCATCTTCATTATAAACCGGCGTAACCGGCTCCATATTAAGAGGCGTGATCAATAAGTTATTCCATTCATCACCTTCCAAAACAGTTGACTGATTGGAGTTGGTAACAGAAATATTTTCACCAATAGTTAACCAATCCTTGACTTTATGCTCTGAGTTAACACGTACCGAAAGTCGGTTATACTCCGTATTATTGATAATACCTTCCTGATCGAAGTATTGACCACTGATAAAATAAGTACTTTTCTCCGTACCTCCTGAGAATGATAAGTCATAGCTTTGAATAGGCGCATTCTCATTTGTCACGGCATCCAGCCAATCAGTTCCTTTTCCCAGCGCTGCAGGATCCGGATAATCAGGCTCCATTCCGGCAGCCAAACGCGCTTCATTATTTAGCATCGCCCACTCACTGGCAGTAGTTAATTCTGGTGTATGCCTGAAATTTTGCACACCATAATAGCCGCTAAAGGCTACCTTCCCTTGTCCGGCAACACCTTTTTTAGTGGTAATAATAATTACACCATTTGCTCCACGAGAACCATAAATAGCCGAGGCTGAGGCATCTTTCAACACCTGCGTCGATTCAATGTCCTTTGAATTAAGGTGTGAGATATCATCCATCATCATACCATCAACAACATACAATGGTGTTGTATTACTTAAAGAACCTAATCCCCTGATGGTCACATTGGGAGTGGAACCTGGCGTACCCGATCCCTGCGTTACAGTTACACCGGCAATCTGACCTTGCAAAGCCTGTTCCACAGAAGCCACATCACGCTTTACTAACTCTTCTGATTTAACAGATGATATAGCCCCGGTAACATCAGATTTCTTCTGAATACCATAGCCAACGACCACCACTTCATCCAAATCAGTTACATCCTCTTCTAGAATAACATTAAAGTTGTTTTGACCAGCTACTGCTATCTCCTGTGCTTTGTACCCGATAAAACTAATTAACAAAACATCTGCCTCCTGGACAGACAATGTAAAATTACCATCAATATCCGTAATGGTTCCGTTTGTCGTTCCTTTAACAGAAACATTAACTCCAGGCAATGATTCGCCGGTCACATCAACCACATTACCTGTTATAGTTTTTTGACCTTGTGCAAACACTTGCACTGCCGAAGAAAGCAATGCCAATAATGCAAAAAACATTAAACGCCTGCCAATTCTCATCACACCACCTCTAAAGGCGTGACTAATCGGATTTTCATTCATTTGATCTAATTTTGGTTAAACGATATTTCAAATTAAAAATCAATACAAATATGAATGAATCATTTTTATAATGCAAGCGTTTGCATTGTTTATTTTATCCATGCAACTGAAGGATGCGAAGATAATATCACCGCAAAGCAGAGCCAATAAAGGATACGATACGTATCGATTATTTACATTTTTTTACAATTTGAGATCAATAGCATTTAGGAGGCATTACATAGGAATGCATAAAACCATACTTTCTAACGCTCTATCGTGTAGGTTTGATTATCAGAAACCAAGACAGTAGCATCAAATACACTTTTTGCCTCAGACAATAGTGGAGTTAAATCTTTATAGCGACTAGAAAAATGCCCTAAAAGCAATTTTCCCACACGGGCATCGCGTGCTATTGTCGCCGCTTGCTTAGCTGTTGTATGACTGGTTCGTTTCGCGAGATCCTTTAACTCATGAAGAAAAGTGGCTTCATGGTACAACAGATCCACATCTTCGATTACAGGTATAACACGCCGATAATAGCGCGTATCCGAACAGAAAGCATAAGAACACGACTTGGGAGCTGGAATCATCAATTCCTCACCCGGCACAGGAACACCATCTTCACCAATAAACTCCTGCCCATCTTTTATTGCTACAATTTCGGGAACGGTTAACTGATACTTCTCAATGGCTTCTTTGCGAATATTAGCCTGCTTTTGCTTCTCTTGAAATAAAAAGCCACAGGTTGGCACCCTGTGAGATAGAGGAAATGACTTTACAACAACCTTTTTATCTTCATAAATAACTTTTGGCTCATCATAAGTCAGTTCACTAAATACGATCTGATAAGGTAAATCAGCACAAAAATACTCCAGATGTGGCTGCATTAAACCTTTTAGATCTTCATGTGCGTGTATCGTCAAAGCCTTACGCCTCCCTAACAAGCCAAATGTTGATATTAAACCGATCAGTCCGAACACATGATCTCCATGAAGATGAGATAAGAAGATATGGTTGATTTTGGAGAAATTGATTTTATTACGACGCAACTGCATTTGCGTACCCTCTCCACAGTCAATTAAAAAAAACCGCTCAGATACGCGTAGTATCTGAGCGGTAGGATATCTATCCGATGTTGGTAATGCTGAATTACTACCAAGAATGGTTAATGATAAAGACATTAAATTGCTTCAATGGCTTTACGGATCATTTGAATACCATCCTCTAAAGATGGTGCTATATTCAAGACCGAATCCAACTGCGACACTGAGATCAAACGCTCAACTGCCGGCTGCAATCCTGCCAATACAAATACACCATCAGCATTTTTACACAAACGATTTGCAACTAAGATCGCACTCAAACCAGACGAATCACAGTAGTTACACTTCCCCAGGTCGAGCAAAATATTTTTCTCACCGTTACCTGATAATAGTACCAATTCTGATTTTAAGGTTGGAGCCACATGTGTATCCATCTTCTCTTTCAGAACCTGAACTAGTGTAAAATCATCTAATTTATCAATCTTGAAGTCCATATATCGTTGGTTTTTAACTTATTCTTTGTCTGCTTCAGGTTTTCCTTCGTTAGCTTCCAATTGATTTTTCAACGCAGCTAATTCAGAAATATCTCCTAAAGTAGTCTTTTCTAAGTTATCATTCAACTTCTTCACACCTTTTTTAGTTGCTTTTGATGCAGCTTTCTTAGCAGCTACTTCTTCTGATTTGTTAGCATCTTCAAAAGTACGTGAGTGAGAAAGGATGATACGCTTAGCACCTTTATTGAACTCAATTACTTTAAAATCAAGTTTTTCATCTACTTTAGCAGGCGCTCCGTCTTCCTTCACCAAGTGACGAGGAGTAGCGAAACCTTCAACACCATACTGTAATGCAATTACGGCACCTTTGTCGAAAATGTCAACAATTGTTCCTTCGTGAATTGAATCAACAGTGAAAATTCCTTCGAATACATCCCATGGATTCTCTTCTAGTTGCTTGTGACCAAGGCTTAAACGACGGTTTTCCTTGTCGATTTCAAGCACTACAACTTCAATTGAATCACCTATAGCTGTAAATTCTGCAGGGTGCTTAATTTTCTTAGTCCATGAAAGGTCTGAAATATGGATCAAACCGTCAATTCCTTCTTCGATTTCTACAAATACTCCGAAGTTAGTGAAGTTACGAACAGTAGCAGAATGCTTGCTACCAACAGCATATTTCTCTTCAATTTTCTCCCATGGATCAGCCTTAAGCTGCTTGATACCAAGTGACATTTTGCGCTCGTCGCGGTCCAAAGTCAATACCATAGCTTCAACTTCATCACCCACTTTTAAGAAGTCTTGTGCGCTTCTCAAGTGCTGTGACCATGACATTTCTGATACGTGAATAAGACCTTCAACACCAGCTGCGATTTCAACAAACGCACCATAGTCAGCCATTACAACCACTTTACCTTTAACAATGTCACCAACTTTCATTTCTGCATCCAATGAATCCCATGGATGAGCTGTCAATTGCTTCAATCCAAGAGCAATACGCTTCTTCTCATCATCAAAATCAAGGATTACAACGTTCAATTTCTGATCTAACTGAACGATTTCTTCCGGATGATTTACGCGCCCCCAAGAAAGGTCAGTAATGTGAATCAATCCGTCTACGCCACCAAGGTCGATGAATACACCGTAAGATGTGATGTTCTTAACAGTTCCTTCAAGAACCTGACCTTTTTCAAGCTTAGAAATAATATCTTTTTTCTGCTGCTCAAGCTCAGCCTCAATAAGCGCTTTGTGAGATACAACAACGTTTTTGAACTCAGGGTTGATCTTAACAACTTTGAATTCCATTGTTTTACCTACGTACATATCATAGTCGCGAATTGGCTTAACATCAATTTGAGAACCTGGTAAGAAAGCTTCGATACCAAATACGTCAACGATCATACCACCTTTAGTACGACACTTGATGTAACCCTTGATAACTTCATCGTTATCCAACGCTTCGTTTACTCTGTCCCATGAACGTAAAGCACGTGCTTTTTTGTGTGAAAGAACAAGCTGTCCTTTTTTGTCTTCCTGGCTCTCAACGTAAACTTCTACTTTATCGCCTACTGCTAACTCAGGATTGTAACGGAATTCGTTACGACTAACGATACCATCCGATTTGAAACCAATGTTAATTACAACCTCACGCTTTGTAAGAGTAATAACCTCACCTTCAATAACTTCTTTTTCAGAAATAGTAGATAATGTTTTATCATACATTTCTGCCAACTCTTCTTTTGAAGCACCGGCTCCTACAACGTCACCTGCTTCATAGCTATCCCAATCAAAATCTTCCATTGGTACGTTAGCTACCGTTTCCTTTACTTCAGGAGCATTTTCCTGCTCCTCAGCATTTACTTTTTCTTCTGCCATTTTTGTTTAAATCTTTAATAACTAGTAGTTAGACATTATATTGAAAAAAATCGCTGCAAAAGTAGAAACTTTTTTCCATGTAAAAAAGCTTCAGAACAAATAAACAGCAAGACATAAAAATAAGGCGGATAAACGCTTACGTCAAGTGAGGAAATTTACTCCTTTTTTAAGGCCTCATTTATAAGGTGTCATTCGGCACCAAACAATAGAGACATATATTATATAACACTTATATAATAGGTCATAACTATCAATAAAAATTATACTTTTGGCTTTTGTATTAAATGAATTATAATAGTACTTTCATTGCTGAATAAACTTGGCTTGAAACATCTAAGATAAAAATTAAGACATATGAAAATTTCAATTGTTGGAACTGGTTACGTAGGATTGGTAACCGGCACATGTTTTGCCGACACCGGTATTAATGTTACATGTGTTGATATCGATAAAGATAAAATCGACAAATTAAAGAAAGGTATCATTCCAATTTACGAACCAGGACTTGATCAAATGGTTCTTAAAAATGTTGAAAAAGAAAGATTACACTTTACAACCAGCCTAAAAGAGAGCCTGGAACATTCAGAAGCGATCTTCATCGCAGTAGGAACACCTCCCGGTGAAGATGGCAGTGCCGATTTAAGCCACGTGCTTGAAGTGGCTCGTCAAATAGGCAGACACATGAACAACTACCTGGTTGTTGTAACCAAAAGTACTGTACCTATTGCAACTGCTAAAAAAGTTAAAGCTGCCATTCAGGATGAACTGGAGAAAAGAGGTGTTGAATTAGATTTTGACGTGGCGTCCAATCCTGAATTCCTTAAAGAAGGTAACGCCATCGAAGACTTCCTGAAACCCGACAGGATTGTTGTTGGCGTTGAGTCGGAACGAGCTGAGAAACTGATGAGCAGACTTTATAAACCTTTTGTATTAAATGGTCACCCTATCCTGTTTATGGATATTCCATCAGCAGAGATGACAAAATATGCTGCCAATGCCATGCTGGCAACGAAAATCAGTTTTATCAATGACATTGCTAATTTATGTGAAATCGTCGGTGCCGATGTAAACAATGTAAGACGCGGTATTGGTTCTGACTCACGAATAGGCAATAAATTTATATATGCCGGTGCGGGTTATGGCGGTTCTTGTTTCCCTAAAGACGTTAAAGCTATCATCAAAACAGCACAGCTCAACAACTATAATCTCCGCATTTTGGAAGCGGTAGAAAACGTAAACGATGATCAGAAAAAAGTAATTATTAGCAAAATAAAGACTCATTTTCCTGACATTAAAGGGAAAACATTTGCCATGTGGGGACTTTCCTTTAAGCCTCATACCGACGACATGCGCGAAGCTCCTTCTGTGGTTATAGCAAAAACACTTGTTGAACTGGGAGCGAAAGTTAAAGCTTATGATCCGGTAGCAATGGATGAAGCCAGACACATACTTGGCGATGCCATTTCTTATGGTGAAGACCAATATGATGTTCTTATCGATGCTGATGCATTAATCCTTATTACTGAATGGCCCGAGTTTAGAGTGCCTAACTATAAAGTAATGGATAAACTACTCAAGCAAAAAGTAGTATTTGACGGCCGCAACATCTATGAACCTGCTGAAATGAAAGAATTCGGATATACCTATTATAGCATTGGCCGACCTGCTATTTGCGAATAAGCATATAAAATTGAAAGCCTGAAAGCCTATAATTAACTTTCAGGCTTTATCGTGTCTAAACAAAACATCAGTCCATAATCATACATCATGAAGAACAGAGTATTAATAACAGGAGGTGCAGGGTTTATTGGTTCACACCTATGCGAAAGGTTGTTAAATGAAGGCAACGAAGTTATTTGCATGGATAACTATTTCACAGGTTCCAAAGAGAATGTCGTTCATTTAATGGATAATCCGTACTTTGAGCTTATTCGCCACGATGTGACACATCCCTATTTCGTTGAAGTAGACCAAATATACAATCTGGCCTGTCCCGCATCACCTGTTCATTATCAGTACAACTCAATTAAGACCATTAAAACATCTGTAATGGGTGCTATCAATATGCTTGGATTGGCTAAACGAATCAAAGCACGCATATTACAAGCTTCAACAAGTGAAGTGTACGGTGACCCTCTTGTGCATCCACAAACAGAAGATTACTGGGGCAATGTAAATCCTATTGGTATTCGCTCTTGTTATGATGAAGGTAAACGATGTGCCGAAAGTTTGTTTGTCAATTATCATCAGCAAAATGATGTAGATATACGAATAATCCGCATTTTCAACACCTATGGTCCCCGAATGAATCCTAATGATGGACGTGTTGTGTCCAACTTCATTGTCCAGGCTTTAAAAGGAGAAGATATTACCATATTTGGCGATGGTAAACAAACCCGAAGCTTCCAGTATGTTGATGATTTAGTTGAGGGAATGATGCGAATGATGAATAATGATGATTTCACAGGACCAGTTAACATAGGTAACCCTAATGAATTCACCATGTTAGAGCTCGCTAAAAACGTCATTGAGCTGACCAATTCCAAATCAAAACTGGTGTACCTTCCTCTACCTGCTGATGATCCTTTACAAAGAAAACCGGATATCAACCTGGCAAAAGAAAAACTGAATGACTGGGAGCCTAAAGTACAATTAAGAGAAGGATTAAAACACACAATCGCATATTTCGACGAGTTATTAAAAAAAGGATAGGAATAAAAGACCGATTCATTCCGATTATAATACTATTACAACGGAGAGAAATGATAATTAAGCAACATTAACACTGCTTTAGTTTTAATTTGTTAATTCATTAAGGAATACACTTATTATCTTCCTATATTTGTACATTCATAGTTTTATACCGTGAGTCAACCCAATAACAAATTGTTATTTATATGGAAATTATAAAAACAGACATACCCAACTTATTAATTATTAAACCGGAGGTGTATAGCGACCCCAGAGGCTTCTTTTTGGAATCGTACACTCAAAACAGATACAAGGAAGCCGGCATAGGCGCTAACTTTATTCAGGATAACATATCCAAGTCAACATATGGTGTTATTCGGGGTTTACACTACCAGTTAGCACCCTATTCTCAATCCAAACTAATTCATGTTCTTGAAGGTAAAGTGCTGGATGTGGCCGTTGACCTGCGCAAAAACTCCCCAACATTCGGACAACATTTTGCTGTTGAACTATCTGCTGAAAACAAGATGCAATTCTTCATCCCCCAGGGTTTTGCACATGGCTTTTCAGTTTTAAGTGAAACAGCAATCGTCACATACAAGTGTGACAACTATTACAGTCAGGAAGCTGAGCGAGGTATCGCCTATAATGACGCCAGCCTGAATATTGACTGGAAAATACCAGCTGACAAAGCCATCATCTCATCTAAGGACAGTATTCTGCCATCATTTGAAGAAGCAGAACACAATTTTGTTTACGGCATATAATGAAACAAGTACTTGTAATAGGTTCAGAAGGGCAGTTAGGCACAGAAATTAAAGACAGATGCACAAAACTTTCTGACCTGCAATTCACATTTACATCACTTGAAACACTTGATGTAACCGACACACAGGAATTAACAGCCACCATCAGATCAAAAGCATACAGCTACATTGTTAATTGCACTGCATACACTGCTGTTGATAAGGCTGAGAGTGAGCAGGAACTGGCGCGAAAAATAAATACAGTTGCGGTTGAAAAAATTGGAGAAGCCGCAAAAAGCATCGGTGCCAAGGTCATTCATGTATCAACTGATTATGTGTTCGACGGAAAAAATCATTTCCCATACAAGGAAGAAGCTCAAACATCAGCTCAATCGGTTTACGGTGAAACAAAGCTGGAAGGAGAAAAGCGCTTACTGAATGCCAACCCTGACTCTGTCATAATCCGAACCTCATGGCTTTACTCTGCTCACGGAAATAATTTTGTTAAAACCATGATTCGACTCGGACTAGAGCGTGATGAATTAGGTGTTATTTACGACCAGATCGGCACGCCAACGTATGCCGGAGATCTGGCTGATGCCATTTTACACATAATAGAGTCAGACTACAAGCTTCAATTTCCATTTACTGCCGGCATTTATCATTACAGTAACGAAGGAGTTGCCAGTTGGTATGATTTTACACTTGCTATTCTGGAAAAAATGAACATATCTTGCAAGGTAAAAGCAATCGAAACAAAGGATTACCCAACACCGGCTCCAAGGCCGCATTACAGTGTTCTTAACAAGTCAAAGATCAAAGCTGTTTACAATATTGAAATCCCTTATTGGAGAGACAGTTTGGATGTATGCTTATCAAAGATGAAATAAATCAGATTATCTAACACACCACAAATAATACAAAAATGCAAAATCAGGATGTACTAAATGCTGTTGTTAAAAAAGCTCAGGAGTGGCTTGACGGCAACTACGATGCTGAAACAAAGGCTGCCATCAAAACAATGATGGACAAAGAAGATAAAACAGAATTAATCGACTCTTTCTATAAAGATCTGGAATTTGGTACCGGTGGTTTAAGAGGAATTATGGGTGCCGGCTCTAACCGAATGAATATATACACGGTTGGTGCAGCTACCCAGGGACTGGCTAACTACTTGCTTAAAAACTTCAGTGATGTTGAGCAAATTGGAGTTGTTATCGGACACGATTGCCGTAACAACAGCCGCCTGTTCTCTGAAGTTGTAGCTGATATTTTCAGTGCCAATGGCATAAAGGCTTATATGTTTGAAGACCTTCGCCCAACTCCCGAGATTTCTTATGCTATCCGTCAGCTGGGTTGCCAAAGTGGGGTCATCATCACTGCATCGCATAACCCTAAAGCCTATAATGGTTACAAAGCCTACTGGAACGATGGTGCGCAGCTAACTGCACCGCACGATACCAATGTAATTGATGAAGTCAATAATATTGCTTCAATTGATGATATCAAATTCGAAGGTAACAAAGCGCTTATTGAAGTACTTGGCGAAGAGATGGATAACCAATACCTTGAACAGGTAAAGAGCCTTGTATTAGATCAGGATTTAATCGATCGTAATAAAGATTTAAAAATTGTTTACTCACCTATTCATGGAACAGGTGTTAAAATGATTCCGGCAGCATTACGCAAGTGCGGTTTTGAAAATGTGATCAACGTTCCTGAACAGGATGTGGTAAGTGGCGAATTCCCGACGGTTATATCACCAAACCCCGAAGAACCTGCTGCATTAGAAATGGCTTTAAACAAAGCTGAAGAAACCAATGCTGACATTGTTATGGCATCTGACCCTGACAGTGATCGCCTGGGTATTGCTGTTCGTAATGAAAAGGGTGAATTTGTATTGGTTAACGGCAACCAAACAGCTACTCTTCTTACCTGGTACATGCTTAAAAAGTGGAAAGAATCAGGCAAGTTAACGGGAAAAGAGTATATCGTTAAAACCATTGTTACTTCAGAGCTACTGAAAGAAATAGCCATTAAGAACGAAGTAGAATATTTCGATGTATACACCGGCTTTAAGTGGATAGCAAAAGTAATTCGCGAATTGGAAGGCGAGAAAAAATACATTTGCGGTGGTGAAGAATCTTACGGTTTCCTGCCGGGCGATTATGTGCGCGACAAAGATGCAGTTGCAGCTATTACCATCACTGCTGAGATAGCAGCCTGGGCTAAAGACAATGGTAAAACCCTGTTTGATGTTCTTCAGGATATCTACATGGAATATGGTTTCTCAAAAGAGAAAATGATCTATATCGTTCGTGAAGGTAAGTCGGGTGCAGATGAGATCAAACAGTTAATGACTAACTTCCGTACAACGCCACCACAGACATTAGCGGGCGACAAAGTAAGCATCATCAAAGACTATTCAAAGTTAGATGCTTTCCATGTATTGGAGAACAGACACGAAGCTATTGACCTGCCAGGTGAATCTAATGTGCTACAGTTCTTTACCGAGAACGGATACAAAGTTTCAGTACGCCCATCCGGTACTGAGCCTAAGATCAAGTTCTATATGGAAGTTAAAGTACCTATGAACAGTAAGGACGAATTTTATCCTGCCAACGAAAAGGCGGATGCCATTATCGATGATATTGCTAAAGACCTGGGTATATAGGCGACCAATTGCTAAACAATAAACTGAGTGAGTTTTCTGGCTCAGGATAAAATAGTAAGAAAAGTGCCTGACATTTAAGTTTCAAGCAAAGATCGCTAAGAATTGCGCAAAGACGACGAAGTATGTATCAATAGATTTCTATACTTTTCGACCTTTGCGCTTTTTCATTTGTGTTCTTTGCGAGAAATATTTTTTTTAGGATATTATTCTTTATTAATCTTCGAAAAACTCATCTTTAAAATTAACGAGGTACACCCGCTCAGTTGCACGTGTAACAGCTGTATATAACCACCTGAAATAAGCGGTTCCCATTTGTTCCTCCGGAATATATCCCTGATCGATAAAAACGGCTTTCCACTGCCCACCCTGGGACTTATGACAGGTCATGGCATAAGCATATTTCACCTGCAAGGCATTATAATAGGGATTCTCTTTTACCTTTTCATACTTCTTGCGTTGTGATTTCTCATCTTCGTAATCTTCCATCACATTGCGAAAAAAAGCTTCCTGTTCTTCCTTGGAGAAACCTGCGGTATCAGTATGCAGGGCATCAAGAATAATTTTTACATCAATTTCGAGATGCTCATAATCGGTTAAACGAAGCGTAACATTGGCAAAGCGTCTGTCATATAATTCTTCGTAGCCATTAATTCGTACAACTTCTGCAATATCGCCATTGGCTATAAAGTCAGCTTCTTTACTGTCTTTTAACCAATGGTAGTTATTCTTCATTATTAAAAGATGATCCGTAACAGTCAGTTCTTCCTCCCGGTATAATATACTGCCACGTATACCCTTATTAAACAGGTTGGCCCGCTTATTTGATCGGCATACAACCAGCGTTTCATCAAGTCCGTAGTTCTCCTGACACCAGTTGAGTTCATCAATCAGCTCCTCACCCGTTACGCGCTTAAAATCGGGATAGCCGGTTGCTTCCAGTGCCGGATATGTCGGTTCAAACAAACCTTCATCAAGCATAAAACGAAGTTTTGTGGCATTATATAATATACCACTGTCCTCCTCCTGACGAACCACCTCGCTTAAAAAGTAATCGCGAACCTGCATTCCAAGGCTCTCCAGGTAGAGCTTGTCCAAAGCAGGACTTTCCTCAAACCCTACAGGTGGCAACTGTGCCACATCACCAATAATGACCAGTTTACACCTGTTCTGAGCAAACACAAAGTTTAACAGATCTTCCAGTAAACGCCCGGTACCAAACATGGTATAGTCCATGCTGCTATTTGATATCATTGAAGCCTCATCGACAATAAATATGGCATCTTTTGATTTGTTATAGTTTAAGTTAAATGAACCAAAATCATCGTTGGATGACTGTCGCCTGTAAATAAGTTTATGAATGGTGTATGCGGGTTTTTGAGTATAACTGCTTAATACTTTTGCCGCCCGTCCTGTAGGTGCCATTAACTGACATGGAATTTTTAATTCTTCCAGTACATCAGTAAACGCTTTCATTAATGACGTTTTACCGGTTCCGGCATATCCTTTTACCAAACATACCGAAGGTGAAGTCTCGTCCATTATAAATTCACCCAATCCATCAATCAATTGTTGCTGCGAATTGGTTGGATTGAAAGAAAATTTCTCATTAATTAAGCTTGATATATGATTATTTAGCATTTTTAAGATAGATAAAAGCTATTTGAAAACCGTAGTTTGATTTTTTTTTTAAATTTGTGACTTCAAACTAAAACAAAAATCCGAAGATAATGAAAACAGTTATTCAGATTGTTCTTACTATTGCAATTATCGCGCTAGGTTACTTCTGTGTTGAAAGTATTCAAAAACCAATTCGTTTTCAAGAGCAACATGCTCTAAGAAAAGATGCGAATGTTGAAAAGTTAATGTATACCAGAGATGCACAGGTAGCTTATAAATCTGTTTATAATAAATATACAGGTAGCTATGATACATTGATCAATTTCATCATGAATGACTCGCTTCCATTGGTTAAAAAAGAAGGTAGTTTAACTGATAGCATGCGAGCTGAAGGTATGACAGAGATTAAAGCATTAGCTCTTGGTATTATTAGCCGTGATACAATTCGTGTAAGTGTAAAAGACTCTTTATTCCCTGCTGGATATCCTGTTGATTCATTGAAGTACATTCCATTTATCGAAGGTGGAAAGATGTATGAAATGGGTGCAGGTGTCGTAGTAACAGGTTCTGGTGTTAAGGTACAGGTGTTCGAAGCCAAAGTACACAACAACATTTACCTTGCTGGCCTTGAAGCTCAGGAAGTGATTAACCTTAACGATAAGACTGAGAAGTTGGAAAGATATCCTGGTCTTAAAGTAGGTTCATTAGAATCTGCCAACAATAACGCAGGTAACTGGGAATAATAGTTTTATGACCAAGACATACGTTGTAGATCAGTCATTTGACTCAAGTATTACAACATCGTATTTTTTGTCCATCCGATCTTCTTCGGGTGGACTTTCTTTTTGTGTACTTGATCCTGTAACAAACACATATATTGCGTTTGCCAATATTCCATTTGTTGACACCAGCAATGATAATATTAAAACACAGGAAGTACTCCTAAAAGAAGAATTGCTTCAATTACCCTATAAAAAGGTATTCTTTTTATACGATTCGCCTAAGGCAACACTGGTACCGTCGGCATTATACGACAGCAACAAACACAGCGAGCTGTTCAACCTCAATCATTCAGGTTCGGAAGAGCCCTATGAATTAGTCGCTCAAAAAATAAAGATGGCTGATGCCTGGAATATCTGCAGTATTCCTCAATTTATGTACCACCTGGTTAAAACACAGTTCGACAGCATTGAATTTTACCAGCATTACTCACCTTTTATTGAGTCTTGTTTGATTAGCAGTCAGTTAAAGAAGAAAGAGCTTAACATGCATATTGCTGTTCATGATAAATTCTTTGACCTGTTGGTAATCAAGGAGCGTAAAATGATTTTGTGCAATTCATATGCCTATGCTAATGTCAATGACTTCCTGTATTTTGTATTGTTTACTTTTGAACAATTAAAGCTGGAAGCTGAAACAACCAATGTCATAGTGCATGGTCTTGATGATAAGCAAAACCCTCTTTATAAAGAGTTAAAAAACTACCTTCGCCAAGCCAAAATGAGTGCTCCAACGCCTCATTTCAAATTTAGCAATCACATGCGAATAAAGGAAGGTGATAAACTTGTATTCCATAACTTATTTAATCTGCCAATATGCGTATAATCAGCGGTTCATTAAAAGGAAGACGTTTTTCGCCACCTAAAAGCTTTTCGGCCCGACCTACCACCGATATTGCCAGGGAAAGTTTATTTAACGTTCTAAACAACCGCATCGACTTTGATGACCTGTCTGTTCTGGACCTTTTTGGTGGAACAGGGAGTATTTCGTATGAGTTTGCATCGCGCGGATGTGAGGCAATAACTACAGTAGAGCTAAACTTTAAGCACTTCAGCTATATTAAATCAATGGTAAAAGAGTTTAAGCTCGAAAATGCAATTGGTGTTATTAAAGCCGATGTATTTAAGTTTATCAAGAAATGCAGCTTTAAATATGACCTTGTATTTGCCGATCCTCCATTTGATTTAAAAGACTTTGAAACCATTCCTGCACGCTTCTTTGAAAACAGTCTGCTCAAAGAAGACGGTGTGTTTATTCTTGAACACTCAGATAAGATGAGCTTTGAAGATCACCCTAATTTCAATGAAGTTAAAAAATACGGAAAAGTACATTTCTCATTCTTTACAGATAAATAAAAGCATTGTTGGTTGATGTCCTCAACCAACAATATTCTCAATATCCATCTCTTATAACTTAAAAAAGGAAATAGACGCTTTTAGATTATTAGCCTGTTGCGTTAACTCTTCAGAGCTGCTCGCCATTTCTTCGGCAGCGGCCGAATTTTGCTGTGTCATGGCATTTAGTTGCTGAATGGCACCATTAACCTGGTCAACACCATTGTTCTGCTCAAAGCTGGCTGCCGCAATTTCATGCACAAGGTTGGCGGTTTTATCAACCTTGGGTTTCATATCGTTCAATAAGAGGTTGGCCTCATCTGTCTGCTCTTTGGTAACTTCTGCTGTTTGTAAAATATCATCTGCAGCCTTTTTACTGTTCTCGGCCAGCTTACGTACTTCGGCAGCAACAATGGCAAAACCACGTCCCATTTCACCTGCCCTGGCCGCCTCAACAGCAGCATTCAATGCCAGTATATTGGTTTGCATGGCTATATCGTTAATAACCGTCATCTTTTCGGAAATATTCTGAACAGCCAGGTTACTCTCATTTGATACCCGTGTTACATCAGCAATGCTATTGGATGATTCCTCTGCTATAGCCGACGTTTCTTTGGCATTATCAGAGTTACTGGCAATATTGCCGGCTATCTCCTCCATGGTTGACGATACTTCTTCCAAAGAAGAAGCCTGCTCATTAGAACCGGCAGACAACTCTTCAGCGGCATGACTTAACTTATTACTGGCTTCAAGCAGTACCTCAGAGCCGGTTCTGATCTCCAACATTACCTCCTTAAGTTTATCCGATAAATGAACAACAGCATTATTAAGTACCCCCAGTTCATCTTTTGATTCTGTCTTAACGGCTTTTACATTCAGATTTCCATTTGACAGATCATCCAGCTCTTTGATCGCATCCACCAATGGTTCCTTAAGAACTTTATTGATGTATCTGAATAAGAAAATACCCAACACAACATTAAAAGGTGTGACAACATATTGCCAAAACGAAGCTCCATAAAACTCAATCGTCTTCATAAACACCACAAAAATGGTAAATGAAACCATCCACATACTAAACTTAAACATGATCGACTTTTTAAAGATCAATCGCAGAATAACGATAGCAATTGGAATAGTTACAGCCGTTTTAATAAGCTCAATCAATAAATCACTCATAATAAAATCTTTCCTTTATTTTTTTCCCTTTATATACTCCTTACAAGCCGAAAACAAACCCCGAGTCGCAGCTATTTTTCATCGCACTAACCCACCAATACATCAAGTATGCATGATATGTAATTACGCATAGTATATAGCCTCAATACCAGATTTTACAGGAGTTCCCTTAATCTATCTAACGTGTGTAAACGCAGATAGTTTTTTGGGAATTGTCAAATAGAATTAAAAAACGTTAATAGCCGAAGCCGACTTCCAGCCAGCATTTCTCTCTAACTCATCGAGGACTATCCTTCATTGTATATCATCATCCTTTGAATCAGAGCAAACAAAAAAAGGTTCGCAATATAAACTGCGAACCTTTTAATATATACTTATACTATCCTGTTAGTTACTCTACATTCCAGGGTATTAAACTGGACTTATAAAAATCAACACCCTTAGCTTTCAGGCGTTGTCCATGGTCAGCCAATCGTTGCTTATAGCTATTCCAATCGCGATGCTCAGGCTTTGACCAGCCCAACTCTGCATGCCCGATCAGGCGTGGGAAAACGAGGTATTCAATATCATCCATCGTTTCAACGGTTTCTGTCCATAGGGGAGACTCCAGACCAAGGATATTTTCCTTATCTATTCCTTCAACTAAAGTCTCCGGATGCCAGTTGTAGGCCTGATCCACTTCTATCAGTGCCGCCCAGTCCAAACCTATGTGCGTTGTAGAATCATATTTCATATCAAGGTACATGCGTTTTGATGGTGACAACAACACCTTGGCTCCTTTTTCAACACCCATCACTGCGTTCTTATCCTTGGCCCAATATTGTACCACATCAGAAGCATCAATAGCAGCATGTGCGATCTCATCCCACCCGATCATGATTTTATTGTACTTCGCTACAATCTCTTTTGTACGATTTATAAAGTAGACGTAATCATCTTCCTTAGTTACGTGTGACTCATCACCTCCTATGTGAATATAAGGTCCCTCAGTGATTGCAGATAACTCACGGATAACATCATCGACAAATTGATAGGTCACTTCTTTACGGGTGGCCAAAGTACTGAATCCAACCTTCGTTCCAGTGTACAGTTCAGCTTTCTTTTTTGTGCCATTCAATTCAGGATAGGCCACAACTGCAGCATTTGTATGCCCGGGCATATCAATTTCAGGTACAACAGTTACAAATCGTTCTCCGGCATAGGCTACAATTTCTTTAAACTGCTCCTGGGTGTAGAAACCGCCTTCACCTCCACCAACTTGAGTCTGACCACCAACCGATGTTAACTTAGGCCACGACTTTATTTCAATTCGCCAGCCCTGGTCATCGGTTAAGTGTAAGTGCAGCACATTGATCTTATAAGCAGCTGCCAGATCAATCACACGCTTAACATCATCAACTCCAAAGAAATGACGCGATACATCTAACATGACACCACGATATTCATATTGCGGATAATCCACAATACTGCCCGTTGGTATAATCCAGCCAGCCTTTTCTCCATTATGTTTTACAATAGCCTGGTCAATGGTTTGTATACCTCTGAACAGTCCGGCAGGTCCATTGGCCTTCAGCACTATCGTATGCTCGCCGATATTCAAGTCATAAGCCTCATCATTTGCCAGCTTTGTTTCTGAATCAATTGCCAGGTAAATTCCCTTTGCAGGTGCTTTGTCGCTTTTCTCAACCTTAAGCGTTAAGCCCGTTACTGATTCAATCTGCTGTGATAATAAAGAAGCTAGTTTATCTGTGCCGGCATTATCCTGGATATAAATCGTTGTTTTTTCACTTACTAAATAGGAAGAACCATTGGCCTTTAATTTAACGGGCGCCGGAATCAAACTGACTTGGCTAAGATCGGCCGGAATTGGCTGATGACAAGATACTCCCAATTGCATTAACAGCCCCATGCTAAGTGCTGCCATTGTTTTTTTAATCATCGTAAATAATTTAAAGTTTATAGGTTTACTCTCTCTTACGTTTTGTAACGCTTCTCAAATATATAAAAACACTTTTGAAACCTTTCTTTTTAAGGCATAAAAAAGCATTTTAATGGATTGTATTCCTGCGGAATTCTTAACTTTTTAACCTCGGAATCATAAAGAATTGAGTTTTCTTTATGATTTCAGCAAAACCAAGATTTTTTTGAAATAACCACGGATTAAACGCCCCGAAGGCTATCGGAGTAATCGGATGTATCGGGGTATGGCTGCGCCATAGTAATCGCGTAGCGATTGCACAATTCGTGTAATTCGTGGTTCATTCTTACTTTTTATTTTAATCATTGGTATTGTACAATACTCTACTTCCTTTGAAACCACGGTTTTCTTTTTCTTTTGACCACGGATTACACGGATTATGGCTCCACCTCAACGGTCGTCTCAGGATTAAAATATCCCTCCAATTCTTCAATGGTATTATCGGAGGTTAACAGGTCCTTAACCACCAGTCCTTTTTCCAATATCACAATGCGCTGGCTAACTTCGGCAATATGATTCAAGTCGTGACTGGAAATCAGCATGGTTAAGTTATTTTTCTGATGCAGCTCTTTGAGCAACGTCTTAAGACGTATTTGAGAAGACGGATCAAGGTTGGCAAAGGGCTCATCTAAGATCAATACCTCAGGCTGACTGATGATAGCGCCAAAAATGCCGATCTTCTTCTGATTTCCTTTGGAGAAATCACGGATGTATTTATTCCTGTTCAGAATTTCATCACCAAAGAAATCAGCAAAATCACTGTAAAACACATCTAATTCTTCTTTTGTAACACCGTTGATATCAGCAATAAAACTGAAATACTCTTCCGGTTTTAAAAAGTCAATCAAAAAGCCTTCGTCCAGAAATGAACCCGTGTAATTTTTCCACTGGCTGTCAGTGTTTACAGCAATATCCTTGCTCAATACCCTGCCTCTGTCTGCTTTAATAAGATCCAAAACCAATCGGAATAAGGTGGTTTTTCCAGCACCGTTATTACCCACTAATCCGAAAGATTGGCCTTGCGGAATCTCCAATTTATCAATATCTAACACTTTAACTGCGTTATATGCCTTGCCTAAATTATCTATATATATCATCGTATTATTTTCTTTAATCATTACTTATTTCTAAAACCTTCCGACATTTGGTATCGCTTTCTAATAAAACGCCGGGTAATTATATCCATCATCTTTTCACGGAACAATAAACCTAAGATCCCCAGGATACCAATCAAGGCAAAACCTACATTACCCTGATCCATCATACCAAAAGGCAGATAGATGAATATGGGCGTTACCAATAAGGGGATCATTAATACGAAATGCCTTCCTCCTACCCCCTGGTAATTGAATGCCGAACCTTTTGACAGGTCCATATACTTGTTATTGTTTGTTGCGAAGTATAAAAGCAATAAGCTGTTAACGCCAATGTTAAACAAAAAGCACATGCTATTGATATATAGTATCTCCAAACCAAAAGCAACGTAGAAGGTCGATAAAAGGTAGATAATGGTGCTGGTAGAAAGCATCAGAAAGTATTTAGCTTTTATATAATCCTTGTAAGTTGTATTGGCTGTCAGCATCAGGTCAAAATGTCCCGATTCCCAGGCAAAAAAGTATAAGCCAAAACTCATCATAAAACCACCTGAAATAAATAAACCTACAAAGATCAGGAAGCCCTTCATTTCAAAGTAAACAGGATTGGTATAAAAGAACATGCCATACAACAGAAACAGTGGCGTCATAAACAGCATGGTTCTGGTTCGCTTGTTTCTTACACACATTTTAAGTTCGAGCAAGGCGAATGTTCCTATTTTTCCAAAGCGATTCAGGTAGCTAAGATTCTCCAGACTGCTTTTTTGGTTGGTGTCAGCCTTTCCGAAGTCTTCTAAGGAGAAATGCCTGTATAATAATTGGAAATTAAGGTAATAAGCTATTGCAAAAAGAAAGATACCGGCCAATAACCACAATGGCTGAGTGATCACCTGCATAAAAACAAATGAAGAAGCTGCCTGCACATCAATAATTGCAAAATAATCCAGTGAGAAGATGCCGGCTATTAATGCTAAAAAGACATAAAAAACATATTCATGCTTGATCTGTACCCTTTTGACATAAATGGACAGGTAATTAACGAACAGGTCGCCAATGATAACACTGCCAACTATTACCCCAAACGTAGAAGCATCCATGTGTTGATGCAGACCCAACATCAAAGCTAAAACAAAGCTAATGGGCAGGATGTTAAGGCTGTTGAACAAGGGTTTGGTAAGCATGAAGTTAACCAGCTTCCGTTTCTTAATTGGCAAAACAAGATAGGGTTTAACCATTAAAGTTGGCAGCTTCTGCAACATGTAGCGCGTCAAAAGAATAGCCAAAAAGAAATAAAATCCATAGCGCAAAAGGTCGGCAATTGGCTGTTCAGAGTGTTTAGCCATATTGGAGCCCAGGTAAAATCCGGCACCAAGCAGCTCAAGGAATAGTATAAAAAAGATAAATCCCATAAAGATCTTTATCCCTATACTTTTGGACACTGCCGCAGATCGGGTGGCTGCTTTCCACTGATGGGACAGTAAGGTAAAGTTTCTCATATTAGTTTAGTTATTGTGCTTTGTTTATGAGTTAGTAAAATTGATTTTTAAGTTCTTGTTGGTTTTAATTTTTGAAGTTATCTAAAAAGTCCATTAAAATTAATAATATCCTATAAATTATGTTACGACATCAATAAGATCATTGTCATTATCTACAAGACTAATAAAGGGAATAAATAAGCTGATCCTCCTAGACTAAACTCGGTTTGCTATAAACTGACTTTTTCTTATAGTATCCAAAGTGTCTAAAGGAATTGATGACTCTTTTCAGTTTCCAATCTGTAGATGATAACATGGTTGTATCTACCTGAAATTCTTTTCCTGATTTATGCAGGATAATCATGATCTCCTGACTGTTATAATCGTTATCATTATTTTCGCTGTATAAATACAAACCTGCAATAAACCGCCATAGTAATTGATGACCGTCAAATTGAATTCCATCCACATCTATAACAATTTCATTATTATAAACTAAGGACTTTCGTATCTGGATAATAAATCCAAATATAGAAGCTATATAGAATAAAGTCACGATATCAAAGTTTGCACGAATGACAATTAAACCGATTGCGAAAGCAATTAAAACACTAAAAAGTCCAATGCTGAAATACCTTGAAAAGGGACTGTACCTTATTGTTCTGCTCGAATTGGGATGAATGTGCTTTATTGATTCATCGTATTCAGGATCAATCAAATCAGTTAAGGTATTACGTTTATATCGCTTCTCCAGTAAGTGCTTCTTTAAAACAACTTCCAGTCCCGGATCATAGGTGTGTTTATCACAATTCCTGTAAATTTGAGGACGTGTACCCGTCAAGCCACACAGAAGTTTCATGTCTTTACTTAAACTTCTATTCTTACACGATTTACAGAAGTTCTTAATTATATTTCCTTCGCTTAGGTTCATTCAAATTTTTAAAAGGCTCAAAAGTTTAACTAATTTATATCATACAGTTTATATCTTTTATACTAAGATCCTTTTTAGTTGCAAATGAAAGACATTTCAATCCACCAGAACAGCTTTCCTTATAATAACACTGTAAACATTCATCGTCCTTTTTCTCAGGTGAAATAACTTTCTGTAATAGATTTGATTCGGTATATATGTTCGTTAGCTTTTCTGTAAGCACATTACCGACTTTAATAGGTAACCTGCGGCATGGCAATACATCACCATTTGGTAAAATTGCCAGGAGCGTATTACCGGCTGAGCATTTATAGGGTTGTCCACCTGAAAATAAAAACTGTAAGGCTCGGTTTGACGACACCTCTGTCGTGCGCTTTCGAAATAAGCTTTTACGATTCTTTTCTTTATTAATGAGGTCACCGAGTGTCTCAAACTGTTCAGTGCTCATTAACAGCTTATCATCCTTATTCAGAGGAAGGTATCTGTCAGTCCATACCTTAAACGCTTTATACTTCCGTGCTACTTTAACAACGTGCGGAAATTCATTGTAGTTATCAGCGTTTGCCGTAAAAGAGATCATAGTTGGGATGCCGAACTTATTATATTCTTTTAGTGATCGTAAGACTAAATCGTAACTACCTTTTCCTCTTATTTTATCATTTGTTGATCGCTTGCCTTCAAGACTAACCTGGACAAATCCAGGATTTAAAGACTTCAGTCTGGCAAGAATATCTAAATCGGGTAATAATCCATTTGAGAGGATAGCAAAAGAGAACAGTTTAGTTTCATTGATCTTTTCAATCAGTTGAAGTAGGTCAGATCTGAGAAACGGTTCTCCTCCCGTTATATTTATGTGGGCACTAACCCGATGATGGACGGCTTTACATGCCATCACAAATTCCGTTAAAGATTCTAGAACTGACGCTAACTGTTCCGAGGGCAAACCTTGATAAGCATAGCTATCCTGATAACAATGCCTGCACCTGAAATTGCATTGTTCCGTAATATGCCATTGGAATACTATTCTATTTGGTAATGCTCTTTTCATATCAATTAACCACCTCCACAGCCACCACAACCACCGCCACAACCTCCACCGCATCCGCCACTACAGCCTCCTCCACCACATCCCGCACCGCCACATCCTGCACATCCTAATCCTATTCCCGGTATAAATGGCCCTGTTCGCCGTTCTAATAAAACTGAATTTTCAAACATATTTCCTAATCCTGAACCAATAAATGCGCTTATGCCAAAAACTGCAATGCCATATAAGAGATTATCATCCTTAAGTAATTCCATACCACTGTTTTTAGATTTTAACCACGCAAACCGAAGCTCAGATTTATAAAGCAGTTTCTTGCCTAATGCGGTTGATTTAGTGTTGTGGGGATTAATAATTATAAAAAGGACTATGACTGATAATATCATTAACACGACCAATAGTCCAAACGGTTTATCCCGTACAATACCGTAATACAATTTAAGTCCCCCAAACCCTAACAAAAGAAGAGTCCCGAAAATAAAACCTTTCCATAGCTGATTGGAAACATATGAATCAGGTGCCAAATGAAGGTTTTGTAACCTTTTTATGTTGGGCTTAAGCATTTTATTAATGGTTTTAACCGTGTCCCTCTTAAATAACTGACGATAATATGTTGTTTGCTCAAGAGATTTATAAATAGCTTTCTCCAACGTATTAAACCTGGAAGTATAAGTGTGTTTCTTAATAAGAACAACTGATTTATTGCTACTTTTAATATCAAGCGCTTCAAATCTCCATAAATTAAATATTGATGTTATAATGGCTCCTTTAAAACCATTTTTAAGAATTGCAATATCCAATGGTTCCAATTTAGTTGGCTCAGGAAGCGGGTAATTCAGGGAGGAATCTTTTGAAAGATATTTCTTTGACAAAACAATCACAACTAATGCAAAAAGCGTATAAATACCTAAAAAGACAGGACCAGGAATACTAATTAATTTATCTATCATTTTTGTAAATATGTGACCTTACTTAAACAGGAAGCACAATGCTCAGTTTAAATACTTAAAGATAAGTGTGACATGACTTCCTTAATCATCATAAAAAAAGCTATTATTTTTCACACATCCAAGTCATTGCACAAGATCAATTGTCTGTTTGATAAACCTACAATTCAGGTAGTATCTGACCGATTCGCTTGTCTGGTCGAGCGCCTTAAAGCCTGGCCAGGTAAGCCCGCTAAAAAAAATATACTTGCTGATCTGTATTTCACTCCTTTTCCTGACAATCATAATTGTTGCTTTAGTGTGGTTTGTACTTTGAATGTTCAACAAACATACATGAATAAATAGCTGTGGTCAATTACAATGCATGCATTGTAATTTGAGAAAAACACCATTCAACTCATATTCTGTACTTTAAGCCATCTCCAACCCTAGTTATGTTAAAAGCCATAACTCATTACACGTTAGAGAAAAAGCCTTTTTTGATCGAAAACACTAAAAAATGATGTAAAATCACCCTTTTTTGATGCTGTTTGACCCTTAAACGGGCCTTTTTCGGGTCTTCTTCGGTAATTGTTCGGTAAATGGTCGACTACGCGCGTGGCCGAACAATTACCGAAGGATTACCGAAGCGATTCCGAAGAGTTACCGAAGCGATTCCGAAGGTGGTTCAATTGTGAGTCGGGTAAATACCGAAGCGAAGAATGATTTCAGATGTCAGTTGATGGTCTTTTTCATCTGAATTTAACAGTGATATTCACTATAACGATTATCGCAGTCTGTTTGAGGACTATTAACTGTTACAGATAAAACACAAACAGCTATCGCAAAAACACATTGTATTCAACTAATTTAGTCTATTTCGTTGCGTCTAATTTATTCCATCGCACAAATCCCCTCATCAGCAGATGAAGGGAAATGTAAATCCAGATATTATCCAAATATCAGAATGATTAGCGCTCAATATGGTGTTACTTCCGGATTGTCTGGTAATGGTTGCTCAATATTTTCAGGAGGCAAGGGCTGAACCGGTTGTTCAGGTTGCGGATCATCATCGTTACTACACGATACCAAACTCATACTGGCTACTATGGCCATGGCTGCGAATAAAAATCTTAACTTTTTCATCTTTCTAAATTTTTAAGTGGATAACTAAAACTTACATTACAAAGATGCTGGGTATTCAGCTTCGGCTTATGAGGGGAGCACTTAAGTGATAAAAATACGCGAAACACGTATGTCAATGCATAGACTATAAAATCCCCATATCGATTAGAATATGGGGAGTAAATACAACGAAAAAAGCCTAATTGATTGATGCAACTTTCTTACTTTTCTTCTCATTCTGATATTGACGCCAGGCTTCCATTTGCTCTTTGCTACATATTTTCTTTAAGGCCAGCTGATATTTCCGATTTATACTTTTTCGAGCATTTTTATATGCCTCTGTTCCTTTCTTGTGTGTATTGTTTATTTCCTGATACTTGACCTCTGATAATTTCTTTAGTTCCAGAATTTCTACTTTCTCCTGCTTATCCAATTCCATTACTTCACCCATCCTCTCAACCGTCTTTTTCATTTGGGCTAATCGCTTTTCACTTATTTCCTGTGCAAAACCAGTATTACAAATAATGGCTAAAATAATTACTGGTAAAACTTTCATTAAATACCTCTTCATGTGGTTCAAATTAAATTTTAAATGCTAATAAATAAATTTGGGAGGTGATACATTATCATTCTTATTCCTGTTTTCGCGACTCCTCAATTAATTGGCGGGTAATGTCAAACATCGATTTGCCACCATAAGGACCATTCGCTGAGGTAAATTCCTGTGTCGCATCCCAATCATCCTGAAAAATGGCGTATACAAACGTAAAGCCCATTTCTTCCTGAAATGGATGAATGTTATGGATATAAATATGGGCTTGCTCATCTACTGAATTCTCTTTTCTAAACTGGTCCATGGCACCCGGATAATCGATGTACATATAGAATCGTTTTAGTTCCTTGTCCTTTTTCAGGCGGTTTAGGGTTTTCGTATTCACTGTCCAGTCTTCCTTATTGATATTGAAATCCATGTAATCAACATAGCCATATCCGGGATGGTATCCTCCCGTCATATTAATGCCAATCACTTCATAACCGATATCTTTCAGGCGCTTTAACATAGCCTCGGTCTCTTCAGTTGTATGTTCTTTCCAGTAGTCAGGCCAGCAATCTAGATTGATATTCCTTATTGGCTTGTCAAGTGGCAGGTTGTATAGATTCTGTGCTGCCTCCCAAAAGTATTCTTCACCCCATTTTAGGTTTAATTTTGGTATGATGATGCATTCAGGACTGCCGGCAGCTATGGCTTTATTCAGGAACTCCAGAACCGTCATTGGCTCTTCGCCTTTGGCAACAGGCACCAATTGATCAGGATTCTGTTTACCGGTAATAAAACGCTCCAGGCAATCCGGCTTTAATTCCGCAATGCGGGCAAGTATGTCCTGAGCGGTATAATCGGGTAGCATCCAGTTAGCTGTTTTGGCTTTGGTTTGAAATGGTGCAGCCAAAGTAATCATACGCACATAAATACCATCAGGACAATGCTCTGACGACCAGTTTTCCCTTTTATACGCTTGCTTTTCTGATGGGTGAGCCTGCACCTTTTCTGAAGCACATGCTGTTATGAGCAGCGTAAGTGATAGTAGTATTGTTGTTTTAAGGTTTTTCATTGTTCTATGATTTAAAATGGCAAGCTGCTCCGAACCTTCGAAACAACCTGCCCTGGGAATCAGAATTTATTCAATGTGTGAGGCATTGTGCTTTCGTTTCTTGTATTTCTTTAATTCTATGCTTAAGCGTTCAACAATTTCAGGGTGTTGCTCCCATAGGTTGTTTAGTTCACCCGGATCCTGGCTTAAGTCATATAATTGTCCAGGCACAAATGTTCTCATCTTCTTTTTCTCTTCGGGACTTAATTTTCCTTTTCGCCCCTTATTGGGTTTCTTTTCTTTGTAATAACACGCTGGTATCATTTTCCATTGGCCCATGCGAACAGCATCGACACGTGGATTATTATTGAAATGAAAAAACACCCTTTGTGAGTAATTTTCAGTCGGCTGCTCTCCCTTTATTATTGGCAGAATATTCCAGCTATCAATCGCATCTTCAGGCTTTAATTCATAGCCTGTAAGTTCAGCAAAAGTGGCAAAATGATCACCCAGGGAAATGGTGGTATTGTTAACTGTTCCCGCTTCAATCTGACCGGGCCAGCGTACAATATATGGTACCCGATGCCCCCCCTCTTCGGGTTGTCCTTTCCCTTTTTTGTAAATACTATTAGCACGGTGCTTATTGCCCCTTAATTCCTGCTCATCATCTTCGTTACCGTTGACCGATCCCGGATAGTAGAAAGAACCATTGTCACTGGTAAAGATCAATATGGTATTATGGGCAATGCCTGCCTTGTCAATAGCTTCCATCACTTCGCCCACGCACCAATCTACCTGTTGACAATAATCGCCATACTTACCAATACCTGATTTACCTATAAACTCTTCATCCGGGATAATTGGTTTATGGGGTGAGTTAATAGGAAAGTATAAGAAAAAAGGCTTGTCTCCTGCCGACAATTCATCAATCTTCTCTTTGGTTTTACCCAATATAACCTTCATCCACTTTTGATTATCAAAATCCTTTGTAGCCGGTAAATTTGGTTTTAGCTTTGGATTACCCAACAAGGTATTGCCTTCCATATTGGCATGCCAGCCACCCCCGGGTTGCAAGGGTGTACCAAAAAAATAGTCAAAGCCTCTGTCTACAGGTCCTGATTTGGTAGGAGCCGTCAACTTCCAGTTATCTGCAGGAGCAGGAAATCGTTTACCAACCGGTGATGGAGCCCCCCAACGGCCATCTTTACCTTCGAACAAGACCCCAAAGTGCCACTTACCAATGCAAGCTGTAGCATAGCCTTGTTGTTGAAACATCTCTGGCATCATCAGGCAATTCCATGCCTCTGATTCAATATCGGTGTAATTGGTCCATATTGCCGGATTACGCCCTGTCATCAAACCAAAGCGTGATGGTGCACAAAGCGACCCGACCGTGTGAGCATCGGTAAAACGAACGCCCTGACTGGCCAGCTTATCAATATTGGGGGTTTTTATCTTTGAAACCGGGTTGTAGCACTGCACATCCCCGCTTCCCAGATCATCGGCAAAAAAGATAATGACATTGGGCCGTTTGTCATTCTGCTTATCCTTAACCGGATCACCATTAGAACTGGCATTTACATTTATTGTTCCCAACAGATATGTAAAAACTGCAATTATTAACCTTATCATATCCCTCTTATTTATTCCAGTGTTTGTCAATAATTTCCTGCATCTGTGGCCATTCCTCATCTGTATCACCTATGTCCTTACGTAACTTCAATAGTTCATCCTTCATGCTTGCAATTATCTTGGCATACTCAGGATTATTATAGGCATTGTACATCTCCCTGGGATCATTCATTAAGTCATAAAACTCCCAGCTTGGCGTGGTACTTTTTTTGCTCACCTTCTTAAAATCCAGTGGCGATCCATAAAAGAAGATTAGCTTATAACGGTGGTTGCGAATACCAAAATGCGCCGGTCTGTTGGTCTGATGCATCCAGTAACGATAATAGATTGCATTACGCCAGTCTTTCGATGTGTTGCCTGTGAGGTTATTTCTAAAACTCATTCCCTGCATATCAGGTGGGGTATCGATGCCGGCATAATCCAATAAAGTAGGTGCGAAGTCGATGTTTTGAATTAAATCATCGTTGCGTTTTTTAGCTGGAATTTCCCCGGGGTAACGAATAACAAATGGCATGCGCAGCGATTCCTCATACATCAGTCGTTTATCGAAAAAGCCATGTTCTCCTAAATAGTAGCCCTGATCTGCAGTATAGATAACAATGGTATTTTCGGCTAATCCTTCTTCATCGAGAAATTCTAAAAGTTTACCAATATTATCATCAATGGCGGCCCCTGAGCGCATGAAATCTTTCACCAGTTTCTGATACACTTTTTTTCTCAACTGAACACTATCCAGTCCTTCAACACTGAATGGCATATCCGGATAGTAAGCCTGTTTATTTTTAGTATATCGTTTAGCCAATTCCTCCAATGTCTGACCATTAATGGTGCGGCCCGACTCTGCATTATCAAATTCAAACAACGATTCTACTTCAGGTATCTCAATATCCTTGTATAAATCCTTATAGCGTTCAGGGTAATCAAAGGGCTCGTGCGTTGCCTTAAAGTGACACATCATCATAAACGGCCGGTCTTTGTCACGATTCTTCATCCATTTAATCGACTGTTCAGTGATTACATCGGTCGAAAACCCTTTATACTCAATGCCACCATCATGACCATCAACCCATCCCTCTTCAGATTTTAAAAGAGGATTATGGTAACGGCCCTGCCCCGGCAATACATTGAAATAATCAAAACCCGATGGTTTGGTATACAAGTGCCATTTGCCTATTACAGCTGTTTGGTAGCCATCCTTTTGCAGAATCTTCGCCACATTTTGCTGTTGGCGATCCAGGTTATGTGACAAATTATACACCTTGTTTTTATGGCTGTGCTTTCCGGTTAAAATAGCAGCCCTGCTTGGCGTACATATTGAGTTGGTGCAAAAACAATTATCCAATACAATACCTTCATCTGCCAGTCGGCTGATGTTAGGCGACGTCACATAATCTTTTAAGAGACCACCGTATACACCCCATGCCTGGGATGTATGATCATCGGATAAAATAAATAAGATATTCGGTTTCTTTTTTTCTTTCTCCCTGCCCATGGCTTCCAATGCTCCGTTTACACAGAACAATGACAAAACCATCACTCCCAGGACTTTGATAACTTTCTTATACATACTTTTTACTTTTGTTTCTTTAATGCTCTAACAGCAGGATCCTCAAACAGAACCGCCTTCTCTATTGTGAGTTGGTGTAGTTGTTCCTTAATTGTTGCATGCTCTTCTGAATCATACAAATTATTCATTTCACAGGGGTCGGTTGCATGGTCGTACAATACAGGCCAGCCAAGCGTAGAGTAGATATAACGCCCATCATAGACCCCCCGCCAGGCTTTGGCACCTTTTGACAGGCCAATGTAGAGGGCATCTTTTTTCGTTCCTTCTCCTTTCAGACACCAATCGGCCATGCTGGTCCCCTGCATTCCTGATGCTTTCTCCAGATTTACCAAATCAAGAATAGTTGCCGTAATATCAATGGTATTGACCAGTGCGTCGCATACTTGCCCGGTGGCAATGTGTTTCGGCCACCTAATCAACAAGGGCACGTCCATAGCCGACAGGTATGGTTTTCCTTTTGTACGCAGAGTTGACTTGCGTTTAATACCTAATGCCTTGTAATTATCTGCAATATCCTGGTTATGGCTGCCTAACACATCACCATGGTCACTGGTATACAGAACAATGGTATTTTCATCCACTCCCATGGCCTTTAAATGCTTCATTATTCTGCCAACTTCAAAATCGATGGCAGTAACCTGTGCATAATACATTTGCAAATCCTCACGCAGCTCCTTTTGTTGGCTGTCACTCAGATTCTGCACAATATCGGGTGGTAAATGAAAAGACGATGGATCATACATGCCCAGAAAGTTAGTGGGACATTGTTCGGGTAAATGAGGAGGTCCGTAAGCCAGGTAATAGCACCAGGGCTTTCCTTCGGCGGTTTTACGTTTGATAAAATCCAATGCCATATCAGTGTGCCAGGTCGGTTCCCAATCATAGCCCTCTACCCTTACCTTTTGTTTATTGTCATCGTATCTCCATACATCTATAAACTCATGCGACTTTTCATAACCCATAAATTCCTGCCAGCCCTGCCGACGTTCTCCCGCTTCAATATAGCCACCTACTTTTTCTTCAGGGATACCACCGTCGAGATGCCACTTACCAATGTAACCGGTTGCGTAACCAGCGTCTTCAAAAATATTACCAAGTGTACGCAATTCAGGATTAAGCAAGATGTTATTCCCCACAACACCATGCTTATGGATATGCATGCCCGAGATCAATGAAGCGCGAAAAGGAGAACACACAGGAGCACCGCTAATGGCATTGGTAAAGCGTATACCATCTTTCGCCATCGCATCCAGGTGAGGTGTAATGGCATCCACATCGCCATCAATTCCCAATACCGATCCACGGTGTTGATCAGGTTGAATAATCAAAATATTAGGGCGCTTTTCAGGCTCACTGGCTTTAACCTGCCAGCATACAAGAATCAAACCCAGCAGCACAGCTATGTTTCTAACATAGTTATTGACGTTCATCATTGGTGTAATTGTTAGTTGTTAAGTTTTGGCTGATCGCCCATTTCAAAAATTAATTCTCCCCCATTTACAATCTCTTCGTGTGTAATAAATGTCCGCTTTAAGGGCTTACCATTAAGGGAAACGCTTTGCACATATACATTTTCAGGAGAATTATTATTGGCGATAATTGTAAAGGTTTGACCCGGGTAGTACCTGGAATCAAGCTTAACAACCACTTTAGCAAACAATGGACTTCCTAATTCATATTGATTATTACCGGGGCAAACAGGATGAAAACCCATTGCACTCAGAATATACCAGGCCGACATTTGACCAACATCTTCGTTGCCTTTTATTCCATATGGTCCGGTACTATAAGCCTGAGACATAATGATACGCACCCACTTTTGGGTTAACCATGGTTTATGGGTATAGTTAAACAAATATGGCACATGATGCACCGGCTCATTAGCGTGGTTATAAAATTTGTTGAAATTGAAGTCCTGAGGCGTCTTTTCAAATAACTCTTCCAGTTCAGACAGAAAACGCTCTTTACCCAGAAGTTTTTCCAATCCACGAACATCGTGAGGTACGAACCACATTTGCTGGAATGGATTACTCTCGATACAGCCTGTTCCTCCAAAATCAAGTTTACTGTTCCATGGCAACCAGCTACCATCACTTAAGCGCCCACGCATGTATCCTGTTTCAGAATCATAAACATTTTTATAATACTGAGCTCTTTCGTTGAACATAGCATAGTCATCTTCAAAACCAAGGTCTTTGGCCATCTGGCCCACACACCAATCGGCGTAACAATTCTCCAAAGTTGCTGATAGGCCTTTGTAGTAACCTCTCCATCGATCGCTTGAATCACATGGTACATAAGCTAATTGGTTATATTCCTTCCAGCCGTTACGTAATGTATTTGGTCCCATAACCGTTTGCTTGCTATACTTATAGGCTGCATTTATTTCAAAATCAGTAATTCCCTTTCGGTACGCATCCAATATGACCGGTATGGCCGGGTCGCCCAGCATGCAATTGGAATAGCTGGAAGCGATTTCCCATTTTGGTAGTCCCATGCCACCCAACTCAGCCTTTTCTACCAGGCTGCATACAACATCATTTACCGATTCGGGATCGATAATGGTCAGCAAAGGCAGGTGGCTTCTAAAAGCATCCCATCCGCTAAACACGGTGCGACAGGTAAAGTTATTTGTCTGATGAATTTGATGATCACCGCCATAGTACCTTCCGTCAACATCTGTGAACCGGCGCGGATCAAGCATGGCATGATACATGCCGGTATAAAATACTTGTTTCTGCTCATCAGTGGCACCTTCAATTTGTATGACATTCAAAGCTTTTTCCCATTTATGGCGGGCCTCATCCACTACTTTTTCAAAATCCCAGTGCTTTAGCTCTGTATCTAAATTATTACGAGCTCCTTCCAGATCAACAAAAGAGATCCCTGCCTTAAACATCACCTCTTCGCCACAATGCAGGTCTGGGAAATTGGCAATGAATCCTAAGTGCTCACCTTCCAGCTCAGTCACTCCATTTATAATACGACTATCTGCTATCAGACGCTGGTATTTTTTGCTGTTAACACCATCCCACTTTCGGCTCTGATTCTTCGGAATATCGGCCGTCCACACACCCGACGACTGAAATGGCCTGGAAAATTCAGCTGAGAAATAAACAGTATACTTAGCATTGTGAATACGACCGTCTCCCCAGCCTCCACCATCAGTGTTACAATGCATCCAGCCTTCAATACGCTGATTATCTATTACCTTAATGTATTGTTTTACCGAGGTACCCCCAATACGACGGGCTAAATCAATCTGAATGCGATTGGAGCTATCCTTTGGGAACGAAAACCGCAATAAACCCACATGTTCTGTTGCTGTCATTTCAGCTTTCACATCGTAGTCATCCAAATGAACTGAATAATAACCGGCTTCGGCATGTTCTGTATCGTGTGAAAAACGAGAACGGTAACCACTCTCCGGCTTAGCCACATTGCCTCTCGAAGTTTGCAATTCGCCATTGGTCGGCATAACAAGCAAATTACCGAATTCACCGAACCAGCCTACTCCGCTCAAACGAACAAAACTGAATCCCTCAATGGTTTTGTGTTTAAATGAATAACCGGTGGTATTATCTTTGGCTGTCTCAGTATCGGGACTTAACTGTACCATTCCGAAAGGCACAACCGCTCCTGGAAATGTACGCCCGTAATATTTGCTTTTGGCAACACTTCCTATAAATGGATCAATGTGCTCAACCAGCTTTGTTGATGTTTCTTTCTTATTAATACAGCCGGTTAAGGCCACTGGTAAAAGCAAAAACAGCAGTAGCAGATTTTTTTTCATTTCTTTCATGTTATCTAGTATTTACCTTCTTCAATAATTTCATGAAGCCATTGCTCGTGGAGCGTTTTTAATTCCTGGACCTTCTCAGGGTATTGACCGGCAAGATTATATTGCTCAGCTATATCGTCTTTTAAGTTGATAAGAAACAATGCATTCTCTTTCTTAAAACGCTTTTTCGTTTCCGGATCTTTGGCATTGGCATAAAGTTTCCAATCGCCTTTTCGCACTGCCCACTGACTCTTCTGATCGTCATAACTACCCACCTGCCAATGCAACTCATCATGTGGTGTATTAGCCTCAGCATCTCTGATTATTGGCATAAGACTCTTTCCTTCAATGGTGTTGTCAAGTATTTCAGAGCCTGTTAACTCAGCAATGGTTGGTAACCAATCCATACCACTTGCCATCTGTTCTCTAAGCTCATTGCCAGGTATAACTCCGGGATAACGTATGATGGCCGGCACTCGTATTCCGCCTTCAAAGAAGGTGAATTTACATCCCCGGTATGGACCGGCGTTACCACCACCCCAGAAGGCGCGCTCCTCAGTTGAATGTCCCTGGTCCGATTGAAAAATAACGATAGTATTATCAGCAAGTCCTTTGCTATCCAGTTCATCCAAAACCTGACCGATTTGTTCATCCATGGTGGAAAGAAAAGCGGCGTATTCGCGTCGGGGCATTGGTAAATCCTTATAATACTCCAGCCACTTAACAGAGCCTTGGTAAGGATAGTGTGGTGCGTTAAATGCCCAATAGACAAAAAACGGCTCTTCATCTTTCTCATTGATGATTTGCTTCATTTCCTTCACCATAAGGTCTCCAAAGTTTTGCCCGGGGTAATACACTTCTTCATGATTTCGGTTCAAATCGTGTTTATTAGGACCTGCCCAATAAAAAAAGTGTGAATAGTTGTCGATGCATCCTCGCTCATGACCAAAGAAGTAGTCAAAACCCTGGGCATTTGGCAACTGTTCGGGCGAATGCCCCAGGTGCCATTTACCAATTAACGCCGTGTAATAACCGTTTGCCTTAAGCATTTCGGCGATGGTTACCTGTTCTGCTGGCAATCCTGTTTTTCCCTTTTCTTTCTGATATTCCGGTATCGGTACATTACCTGGTAATCCGGCTTTTAAATTCGTTTTACCGGTTAATAAGGTCGCTCTTGAAGGAGAGCAAACCGATGAGCCTGCATAAAATTGATTGAACCTCACTCCCCCCCCGGCCAGGTTGTCAAGGTTGGGTGTTTTAAGGTCATTTGTACCATAGCAATTCAGATCAACAGATCCCTGATCATCGGTAAAAATGATAATAACGTTAGGTTTATCTTTTTGGGCCTTAATACTGCTCCATGCAATAGTTAATACAGCTATAATCGTTAAAATTTTCCTCATACAAACTTGTTTACGCGTGTTTGTTTATTAAACACCAGAAAACAAGGCCAGCCCTACCTTTACTACTGCTTTTTTTTGCGCTTGTTAACCTTATGTTACTACCTTAAAAAAGAATCGCCCTCATTATAATTGAAGGCGATTCCGGGTACAGTGTATTCTACAAAAACAAACAATTAGCGCTTTACTATTTTTTTTGTTAGTTGAAAATTAGCTGTTTTTAAAGAACAGTAGTAAACTCCCGACGCCAGTTCACGACCAACTAAATTTAGTTCGTATGTACCGGGCGCCTGCTCTTTATTCACAAGCACCTTTACAGTTTGCCCAATGGCATTGGAAACAGAAACATTAAGGTGTTGCTGACTAAACAAGGTGTACTTTAGAGAGCAAGAATTTTCAAAAGGATTAGGTGTTAATTGAAGAACTTCCAATTGAGGACATGAAATATCATCCAGAGCGGTAACCTCATCCAGAGACTTTATAGTAGCCCCTGTACCTCCGAATACTTCAAACTCATTGATGCTGACTTCAGGGTCTGAACTCAGTGTAGGTGTCACTACACGCACTTTGATATAACGGGCTCTGTATTCTACTTTCCCCCTGATGGTTTGGCGAATATTATATCGCACCTCATTGATTTTAGTCCAGCTTTGAGCATCGTTGCTAAGCAGTACATCAAAATCGAAAATATTGCGGGCTGCCCTGTCCCCGTTAACACCTGCCGTACTTAATCGCCAACGATAAATATCTTTCTCTTCACCTAAATCAATGTAAAACCATTGTTGTCCATCAGCAGCATCGACACTCCATTTGGTGTTATAAGCCCCATCGGTGATGTTTTCTTTCAACAGACCGGAACTTACCACAACGGCCTTATTTAAACCAAGGTTTTGTGTGGCTACCTTAATTTCTGTTGGCTGTACCCTTCCGATTAAATTCATATTGACGATGTTTGCCACATCTGTTCCATCCTGCGATGGATTGGTTATATACAAACGCCAATAGCGGCCTTCCGTTTCAGGGATATCACGTTCTGTGAAATCAGCCACATTGCCTGTCACCTCATCAATTGTTGTCCAATCGGTTTCATTATTGCTGACCTGTAGCTTAAAATCCCGGGTATTCTTCCCTGCATCCCCCTCCCCTTTGGGATATATTCCACCTTCGTGGACCACCTGCCAGCGCTCTACATAGAAAGGTCTCTGTAAATCAACTTTTAACCATTTATCACCGGGTGTATCATCGCTCCATTTTTTTGCATCTTCACAACTTTTGGAAAAGGCATTGGATGGTTTATAATCGGAACTAATATATCCTGAAGCACTGGAGTTGGCATTCCCTGCTCCCAGTGAAACTATAAATAAGGGTGCTTCACCGGCGCGTTCACCCAATACTAAGCTGATAAAACGAATACGGTTTTTATCTGTCGTTAACCAACTCTTATCCTCTTTTCGGTTGGCGCTATAGCTAATAAGCAACTCACCCGGATTTGATATATGCGGATGGGCTTTCCCATTGTAAAAATTGACATCACTGTTTCCATAGGCATCCATCTCTTTTAATGCACCATATGCTACATGTTCTTCTCCAAAAGGTCCCGTCAACGATTCCCCAATACGGTAGACAATGGTTGGGTTATCCTGTTTTCGTATGGTGACCAACATGTATTTACCTTCGTACAGACCTGATGTAATAGGTGTTATACTGAAAATACCTCCTACACCATTCACAATATTTCCACGACCATCGTATAAAACACTTTCATCATCACCCCATGATTGTGTATCATTATTCCAGTATTCATATTTATCCCATTGGGTAAATTCAGAACGTTTTACACGGCTAAGAACCACATTTCTGCTCACCTTTAACTTTCGAACGCCATAATTATAGATGTACTCATCGCTATTAAAAACAGCACCTCCTTCAGGCGTATTATCGTGCAAACAGGAAGCCATCACGGTTTTGGGCTCTGAATACCCCGGATTGTCAGGATCACGCAGCAGCCAGGGGATTGATTCTTCATAAGTATATGAGGAGTAATCAACATCCACAATTTCACCGTACTTATCTTTTACAATGGGTAATTTGATCATGTGAACAGCATAGTCATGCAAAGTACCATCGACTTTATCTTTATCCAGAAGAAAGAGATGCAGGAAGTTACCATCAGCCCAGCCATCAATTGTCCAGGCATGATTAAGTCCTACCGGAAACAGGTTTTCTTTGCTTACTTTATCATTGTTTCCCCCAAACCAATAATCAAGATCTTCGAATGTTGGTGCCTCATCAGGGTTTACTTTGTTCATTACAGCAGCCGAATGATTAATAAAAGCTTTTCCATTTTCCATTCGTAAGGTATATGGATCAAGTTCGGTGCAAAAACGTGAATCACTATTTATCCAGAAAGTCATTACGTTTTGCGCATGACCAATTTTATCGCAGCCATCTAAGGGAATACTCATTTGTCCATCGCCGGATACCCAGCCAGCTGTTCCGTTATTGCGCTGTATCTCATCCCATTCACTGGCTTCAATCACTTTGATAGGCATTTCTTCAGAAACCAATTGAGCTTTAGATAAAGAACCTGAGGTTATGCCCGCTGTTACCAGTATTATACTATAAAGATGATTTGAAAGTAGATTTTTAAAACTCATAAAAGTGATTTATCATTAACAGATTATAGTTCCAATAACTAAAACACTCCTATCAGCTTTCAACCCTACTATTTTATCATGGGTAATGACAAAAGAGGCTGTTCAAAGTAAAAAAGTTTCACGCCAAGAAGGCAAAAAGAAAGTGTGCAAAATTTGCAAAGAATGCAATGAACATGCGCTATACTTCGCGGTCTTTGGGTATTTCTTAGTGACCTTTGCCTGAAACTTAAAATTCGGACTGCCTCTTTCAATAAATACTAACAAACAGTTTACTACTTCTCAGTCTTTATTTTTTCAAATGCAACTTCGATATCTGTTTTAATAGTTTGCTCACTATCAATAAGATTTGTTTGTTCCTGAATATCTTCTTTCAGGTTATAAAGTTGAAAAGGACCAGCAAAAGGTTCGCCTATTGGCTCCGTTCTGGCACCCGATCCATTACCTAAAATTAGCTTCCAGTCACCTTTACGAACCGCAAACATACCCTTGCCTGAATGATGAACAATGGCCGGACGATTGACATTCTTCTGCTTAGCGGTAAGAACAGGATAAAAACTATAACTGTCTTCTGCCGCACCTGCCGGTAAATCGCTTCCGATCAATTCTGCCACAGTACTGACTACATCCGTTAAACAGATAGGTGCATCATTAACAACAGATGGCTTAAATCGCCCGGACCAACGAACAAAAAACGGTACCCGATGACCACCTTCCAATACATCTCCTTTGATTCCGCTATAAAGGTGATTGGCCTGGTGTTTATCTGCATTGTAGTATTGTAAAGAATCATATTGACAGTGGTCAGCATCATGCTTATTGTCAATACGGGCCATAGGCGAACCATTGTCGCTCGTGAAAATCACCAGTGTGTTATCAGCAATTTCCAACTCATCCAAAAGCTTTAAGATTTCCCCGGCTGTCCAATCAACTTGCATGATGAAATCACCATAGACGCCTTTACCTGATTTTCCTTTGAAATTTTCTGTTGGCAGTAAAGGCGTATGTGGGGCTGTAAACGGGAAGTATAAAAAGAAAGGCTGTTCACTTTTAGCCTGTCGGCGAATATAGTTTTTTGCCTCGGAAAGGAAGTGATCTAATACACCTTCAAATTCAAATTTCTTATCAGTTAAACCTTTCCTGCGCAACTGTGGAAAATTGGTATGCGGCACATGTGTGTATTCTGTTGCTGTTACCTTATTGTTCTTCACATAAACATATGGCGCGAAATCAAGTGAAGCCGGTAATACATAGGAGTAATCAAAGCCGTTGTTATTGGGCGAAGCATAAAGTGGCCTGGTGATATCATAAACCGGCTTTTTTGATTTGCTCTTTGCTTCGTCTTTTTGAAATCCAAGTCCCAGATGCCATTTACCGATAATGCCGGTCGCATACCCCTCCTCCTTCAGGTAAGAGGCAATGGTAGGTCTGTCTTCCTTGATGAGCGGTTTATCATATCCACGCAACACACCTTTTTTTAGTCGTGTACGCCAACAATAACGCCCGGTAAGTAAACCATAACGGGTTGGTGTACAAACCGAAGAAGGAGTGTGAGCATCGGTAAAAACAACCGATTCACTGGCCAATTTATTGAGGTTGGGTGTTGCAATCTCTGATTTGGTATTCAGAGCCTGCACATCGCCATAACCCATATCGTCAGCCAAAATAATGATGATGTTTGGTTTTTCAGGAGTTTCCTTTTTACTGGCAGTGCATGCAAATAAAGATAATGTAACTGCAAGAGCTGATAATAGTACTTTCATGTGTTTAAATTTTCTTTCAGTTGTCACATGGAACTCTCAAGTAATTTTAATCATTACCCAGTGTGTAATTTTTATGATTAAAATTTACATGTTCGTTTCATCTTTGTTGATTTATATTGTGATCAGAGGGAGCAATAAGCTGCTCCCTTAATTTCAGTAAATTGTTATTCAACTCCCCATTCTTTGTTAGGCTCGGGGCCCATCTCCAGGTATAATTCGCCACCAGCCACTATTTCTTTATGGTCAATCCAACTGCGGTTCATTGGTTTACCATTTAGCCTGGCTGACTGGATGTAAATGTTTTTGGGTGAGTTATTGTTGGCAACAACCGTGAACACCCCTCCTCCGTAGTATTGCTTATCCAACGGAATAATCGCTTTGCTGAATACCGGACTGGTAATCTGGTATTTTGTATCGCCAGGACAGACAGGATGGAAACCAATGGCCGACATAATGTACCATGCCGACATTTGCCCTACATCTTCATTGCCTACCAAACCAAGAACATCAGTTCCATAAGCCCTGTCACAAATAATGCGTGTCCACTTTTGCGTTAACCAAGGTTTTTTGATCAGGTTAAAGTAAAACGGCACATGGTGAACCGGTTCGTTAGCATGGTTGTAATAATCGTTCCACATAAAATCTTCAGGTACATTTTCAAAGAATGCGATTAACTCTTTCTCAAATAATTCGGCACCCATCAACTCCATATGCCCTTGTACATCATGTGGTACAAACCAACCCTGCTGATATGGGTTACTTTCTTTACAACCTTGCCCGTGTTTTGTTTTTCCTTTCCACCTGAACCATGAACCATCAACATCACGTCCACGAAACCACTTCACTTCATCATTCCAAATGTTTTGATAGCTCTTACTTAATTCGAAATATTTAAGTGCATCATCCTCTTTACCTAACATGCGAGCCATTTCTGAGACACACCACTCAAAATAAGCGTATTCGAGGGTATGAGAAACGGATTTTATCTTTGGGTTGGTGGCTGATTTTGAGGTGTATCCTTTCTCACTATTTCCAAAAACATCAACACTCCTCTTTGCATACTTATAAGCTTTCTCAATATCATAATTGCGTATTCCTTTGGCATAAGCATCTACTAAAACTGATACGGCAGGATTACCCAACATACATCCGGAATATGAATTCATAATCTCCCAACGCGGATAATATTCACGCCCACTGTACTCTGCCATTTGCATTAATGAGTTAATTTCATCATTAACCATTGAGGGATCAATCAATGTCATCAATGGAAACTGACTTCGAAACACATCCCAGCCACTAAAGATTGAACGGTATTTAAAACCATCTAACTGGTGTATTTTCTTATCGATACCAAAATATTTACCATCAACATCGTTGACCTCGCGAGGGTCGATAAACGAGTGATAAAGAGCCGTATTAAATACGATATGATCTTCCTCTGTTCCTCCTTCAACGATAATCTTATTTAAGGTCTTGGCCCATAGTTTTTCAGCCTCCAAACGCGTTTTATCAAAATCCCAGTGGTTAATTGAAGCTTCGAGGTTCTTTTGAGCACCTTCCATACTCACAAATGAAATACCGTTACGTAACAATACCTGCTCACCTTCCTGTGTATTAAACTCCAGAAACACACCTAGGTGTTTTCCTTGTTTCTTCTTTATATCGCGCTCTACCTTTGCCTGAGCAACCAACTTTTGGAATTCCTCACCTGCCACTTCATCGCGCAAGCGCACCATGCCTTCAGGTACATCAACGCTCCACACCCCTGAATTATTCAAAGGTTTTGAAAACTGGCAATAGAAATAAACTGTATAATCGGCTTTTCCTTTACCATTACCCCAACCACCGCCTTCAGGTGGGCATTTCATCCAGCCTTTAATGGTGTGGTCATCAACAAACTCAACATATTGTTCGGTTGAAGTTCCTCCTATGCGACGCGATAAATCAATCTGAACGCGTGATTTTTTATTCTCCGGATAGGTAAAACGTATAAAACCGGCCTTTGGTGCAGCAGTCAGCTCGGTACGAATATTATAGTCGTCAAGCATCACTGAATAATAGCCTGCTTTTGCAATTTCTGTTTCATTTCTGAACCTTGACCGATAGCCTTCTTCAGGTTTTTCATCAGCACCTTTGGCTGTTTTCAACTCCCCTGTTGCCGGCATCACCAAAAAGTTACCAAAGTCTCCAAACCAGCCTATTCCACTCATGTGTATAAAACTGAATCCCTCTATGGTGGTATGATGCCACGAGTAACCGGGGCCCGTATCGTCACCTGTTCGTGTATCAGGACTGAGCTGCACCATTCCAAAGGGGGTGGCAGCTCCCGGAAATGTTTTACCCAGACCATGGGTACTGCCTCCTATTTCGTTATTTGTACTTGCTCCAATAATTGGATTGATGTAATCAGTGCGTTTTTTTTCCGGCTCATTGGCCACAGCACTCTGAAACATCAATCCGGCGAATAAATAAATCAGACTTTTTCTCATTTTATCTTTCTTTAATTAATGTATTATTTCATCAAACCGGTTGTTCTCATGTGTTTAAATTTTGTTTTTTATTACCACATAAAACTCGCCCAATCTGGACCTTTTCCTGTGTGAGAATCGACTCTCAAGGCTCGATTCATAGCTTTAAAATCAGGCATAACAATCCCTGTCATGCAAGTTGACTTTTTATCAACTGCAGGTTATATGGATAATTACTGAATTGTTATTTTACCGGTTTTAATAGCCCGGATTCTGCTCTAATTTCGGATTCAGGTTTCTTTCGTATTGAGGTATCGGCATCAATACCATGTGTTCTTTAATGTTACTGCTTATCTCGGTTTTATCATCTTCAGCCAGGATCGCTTCATTGCTCCCATGTTGCCGCATACGTTCTACCAAACGGTCGGTGCGCACCAGGTCAAACCATCGGTGCCCTTCGAGGGCTAACTCCAGGCGCCTCTCATTCCATACCGCCAACCTAAAGGACTCCTGATCCAGACCGGTATAGTTTTCCGACTCATCTTTGAAAGCCCGGTACCTCACTCTGTTCAGACAGGACACAGCCAACTCTGTATGACCTAATTCATTGAGCGCTTCGGCGTACATCAATAAAGCATCTGCATAGCGTAAAATATGCATATTGACAGACGAACGGTTCAATGCTGTTTGTCCATCCTCCCAGTATTTGCCAAAAAGAGGAATTCTTGATGTATAAACTTCACCATCGGCCGGACTTAAATACTCCAGTTTAAAGGTGACATATTTACGTCCATCTGATTCTTTAAATGCGTTAAATAATTCTACTGTAGGTATATCAGCTTCATTGGCATTCTTCAAACCGGGAACACCAGCTCCCTGGTGAATCGAGTAACGAGGACCACAAAGAGCCATCTGGTTATTTCGCTGAACCCCATTTTCATCATATTCTATTGAAAAAACCGACTCCTTCCCTCTTTCGCTTATTTCTTCCCAGTTGGCTTTATAGTTTTCGTGCAAGCCATAATTGTATTCATTTTCGTGCTCAACAACTTCATAAAGCTTATCAGCTGCAGCCTTAAATTGTTTTCGGGTCAAGTAGACTTTTGCCATCAGAATTTTTGCAGCTCCTTTGGTAACTCGTCCCTGTTCTGCCTCCCAATACTCTATTGGAAGCATTTGTTCTGCAAATTGTAAATCGTCAACTATAAAATCATACACTATTTCTTTGGGTGTACGATCAATTTCAATATTGGTAAGCGAGAATAGTTTTTCAATTAAGGGAACATCCCCATAAAAGCGCACCAAATTAAAGTAATAAAGAGCTCTTAAAAAGCGAGCTTCGGCAAGCAGACGATCCTTTAAATTTTCATCCATCTTTATGGCTTGAATATTAATAACGGCAGCGTTAGCCATCATAATACCTTCGTAATTATATTGCCACATTTCCCGTACAAACTGATTTTCGGCCCCATGTCGCAGATACTCGAGATTAATCAGATAGCTATTGGGCATACCCAGTCCATTTTTATGATCATCCGTTGGCAAATCGGCCATCAGGTACATATGCCTCTTGTAGATTTTATACAGTTGACCGTATATGGCATTTACAGCCGCTTCGGCATCATCCGCGTCATTATAGAAATTACCAACCACATAACGATCTGTTGGCGTTTCTTCAAGAAAAGACGAGCAAGACGACAATTGACTCACTAAAACCAATAATAGAAAGTAGTGTACTACCCCTGATATGTTCTTTAAATACCTCATCATCTTAAAGTAACTTTAACACCTAACATAACAGTGCGGGCATGTGGATACCCACCAAAATCCTGTCCCAATTCAAGGTTGGATGCGCCTTTAAAGTTCACCTCCGGATCATATCCTTTGTAACTGGTAAATGTAAGTAAGTTGTGCCCTGTGATATACACCCTTAATCTATCGAGTCGTTTCACCTGTAGTTTGGGAAAGTTATAGGCAAGCGTAATCCTTTTAATTTTTAGATATGAGCCATCTTCAATATGAGAATCATTAAATAAGACGGTTCTGTTTTTTGTTGCCTTTGGGTATTTATTACTTGGATTATCAGGCGTCCATCGATTAACCAGATCTGCATACACATTGTTGTTCGCTGAGGGTAAGCCAAGCTCAACGGCATTATAGTTTAAAATATCATTCCCATAAGAGAACTGGCAAAAGACATCACATTCAAAACCTTCAAAGAAAAAATTATTGGTAAATCCCCCATGAAACTCTGGATTAGGATCACCTATAATGGTGCGGTCATAACTTGCATCAATGATTCCATCAGGCACTCCATCGGGTCCACTGATATCTTTGTAGCGCTGTCCTCCAACCCAATTGGTTGGTCCTTGTGCTCCATTATCGACTTCCTGTTCATTCTGGAAGATGCCATCAAAGCGGTAACCATAGAAAACTCCAATCGGCTGACCAACGAACAAACGGTGTACATTTCCTATTTTGAACAAATCAGATGATGTTTCCACATCGGCAAAAGCTTCGCCCCCCAGTTCAAGCACCTTGTTCTTATTGGTTGCCACATTAAGTGTTGAACTCCATCTGAAACGTCCGTTAATAATATTAGCGCCAAGTTCAAACTCCCATCCTATATTTTGTATACTTCCTACATTATCGATGGATGTTGCAAAACCACTTGCCAATGGAATTGCCTTACTGTAAATCAAATCGCTTGTTTTCTTATGATACCAGTCAGTTACCAGTGTCATACGATTTTTCAGGAAGCCCAAATCCAATCCGACATTGAGTTGAGCTGTTTTCTCCCATTTCAGATTAGGATTGGGTATTTTATCAGGATAAAAACCTGTAACAATCGTTTCACCGAACTGATAGTTATTATCCGTTAAGGTTGGTAATGAATTATATAATCCAATCTCCTGATTTCCCGTCAATCCATAGCTAATTCGGGTCTTAATGTTGGAGAAAACATTGAGGCCCTGAATGAAGTCTTCTTCTATTAGACGCCAGGCGAAAGCACCTGATGGAAATACAGCATATTTATTGTTACTGCCAAAGCGTGAAGAACCATCAATACGCATATTGTATGAGAACAGATATTTGTGGCCATAGTTGTAATTTAAACGCCCCAGGTATGAGATTAATGACCATGTTGTTTTACCCGATTGGGGTTGATTGTAAGTGTCGGCTGCTCCTATATTATCCGCTCCAAGAATATCATTAACAAACCCTTCTGCAGCAGCCAGAAATCCTTCTTCCCTGTTTTCCTGAAAAGTGACTCCGCCCATTGCCAGCAGGTGATGTTGTTCATTGTATGTTTTCTCCCATGTCACTGTATTTTCGTTAAGCCAGTTAAATCCCATATCATTGCGAATGGAAGCTGAACCTGTGGGACTTTCATAGATAGAAGATGGTGTATAGGCATCGTATTTATTGATGAATAAATCGGTGCCTAACGAAAACTTGGCTTTCAATCCATCGATTATTTCCCATTCGCCAAAAGCGTTGGCCATCAGTCGTATGGTCTGGTTATTCAGTTCTTGTTCGTTAGCTGTGGCAACTGGATTTGGATAATCAATTCCAGGAGAATTGGCAGGAGTATAGATACCTTGCTCCTCATCTGAATATACAGGAAGAACAGGATTCATCTTCAATGCAGAATTGACAACACCCCGAGAGCTTATGTTAGAATCGGTTTTTACATTTTTAAACCGACCATAACTAATAGTAGTAAAGGCTCCCAATCGCAGGTTATCACGAATACTTCTGTCCAGGTTCATACGTGCCGACAAGCGCTTAAAGCCTGAGTTAATAATAATACCTTCCTGATGAAAGTAATCACCTGATACCAGGTATTTGGTTTTTCGATGTCCGCCTGAGAAGCGAATCTGATGCTTTTGAATGGGAGCAATGCGAAATAACTCGTTCTGCCAGTCTGTTCCTTTAGGATTCTGACGTAAATAATCCATCTCTTCCTCACTGTAATATGGAGGAAGACCTTCATTAGCCTGTACTTCGTTTACCAGTTCAGCATATTGTCCGGCGTTCATCAAATCAATAGTATTAATAACACTTTGAACACCATAATATGAATCAAAAACCACTTTATCAGGACCTTCTTTTGCTCCCATGGTAGTTATTAATACGACACCATTGGATGCCCTGGCTCCATAAATTGCTGTTGCCGATGCATCTTTCAAAATTTCTATGGACTCTATATCAGAAGTATTAAAAAATGACAATCCACTAAGCTTAATATTTCCTCCGGTATTGCCATATCCAGTGCCACTGTATATTGGAAATCCATCAATGACAAATAAAGGTTCATTACCTCCTTCCAAAGAGCTTATTCCCCTTATGCGGATTCCGGCAACAGATCCCGGCATTCCGGAAGCTTGTGTTACATTAACACCGGCTGCTTGTCCAACTAATCCCTGATCGATTGATGAAAAAGGCATTTCTTGTATCTGCGCTGATTTTATTGATGAAACAGAGCCTGTTAAATCGCTCTTTTTAACGACTCCATAACCGATAGCCACTACCTCATCTATACCTACCGTTGCCTCCTTAAGGACGACTTGTATTGATTTCCGGCCTTTCAGCTTTATATGGCGACTCTCAAAGCCGATAAAAGAAAACTCCAATTCTTGTTTGTAATGATCAATGGCAAGGGCAAACTGACCATTCAGGTTTGATATGGTTCCCCTGTCGGTTCCTTTAAGAAGAATATTAACACCCGGAATTGGTTGACCTTCTTCATCAGAAACAGAACCAGTCACCCGTAAGACCTTCTTTTTTCCATTGGAGTTAGAATGGATCGGCGTAATTACTATCAGGCGATTACGAATCTGATATTGCAATTGATGTTTTTTTAATACCTCGTTTAATATACGACGGATACCTGCATTTTGATATGAAGCTGTAACTTTTACCTCCGGATCAATCGTGTTTTCCTTATAAAAAATAGAGAATTCACTTTGCTTTTCTACTTCAAGAAAAAACTCCTTTAAGCTGACATCAATTAGGTCCAGGTCCAATGTATTACTTTGAGCATAGGCCTTTGAAGTCCACAGCAACAATAGCATTGTTATCCAAACATAACTTTTTAGTCCTCTTTTCATGTGTTTTTCGACTTCAATCAATAACGTCTACATACTAATTATCCGCCACTTTTTTTATCCCTTACTCATCAAAAGTTATTTCATACTGACGTAAACCTTTAACCTGGAAATTAATAGATGTAGTATACTTTAATGCTTCCAGTACCTCCTCTATTGATTCATCATTTTTAAATACGCCTGAATATTTCACTTCGTACAGTCTTGGATCTGTAATTGTAATTTGCACATCAAACCATCTCTCCAAACTGAATACCAACTCCTTAAAAGACACACCTTCATAACGAAGTTCATTTCTCTTCCAGCTACTTGCCGTTTTAGTATCTGTCTCTTTTATTGATAGACGATTTGCTTCAAATGTCGCCTTTTGTCCTGGATTAAGGGTGAATTCTTTTTCGCCTTTCTTAATTCTTACCTTTCCCTTTACGAGGATTGTTTCTGTACGCTCCAGATCCTCATATGCTTTTACATTAAACTCAGTACCCAGTACTTCAACATTATAATCCTTTGTGATAACAACAAATGGTCTTTTGTCATTGTGCTGAACATCAAAATATGCTTCACCGCTTAATTTTACCTGTCGATTGGTCAGAAAGCCCTCTGTTGTAAACTGTATTTTCGATTCGGAGTTTAACCATACTTTTGTTCCATCCGGTAAGGTCAACTTTGACTTTTGTCCCCGGTCAGCATCGACTGTACAGTACGTTGCCTCACCAGTATCAGCGGAAAACAATGTCATGTTAAGAATCTGGGTCATTAAAATACCAGCAAGGAATACCGCGGCGATTCTCAAAAACTGAATGTACAATTTCCTTCTGCCTTTTTCCGCCTTAGAGAAGCCATTTTCCAGGGATTGACTTAATCTGACTTTATAACGCATTTCACGTGTTGCACTTTCAAGCTCCTCATCAGCACCAGCTTCAGGGAGCCAGTTTAGTTTGGCTTCTTCTAAGATTTTAGCGTGAGAAATGTCTTCCTCCAGCCAATCCTTCAGCCTGGCAACTTCGCCCGGTGTCAGGTTTCCCTGGAGGTATTTATTGATTAATAGTGAATATTCTTCTACTTCTGACATTTTAATATCCTTTCTAACTATTAAACACCGTTTCATGGTTACAACCCTACCATCAAGGTTATTTTAATTGACCATGCCGGTATTATATTTCGAATATACAAATTCAGAGAGTGATAGCCCTATAAAAACGGAAAGGAATTTCTTCCCCTGTCAGAATGCTGCACAACAGGCTAATTCAGCTTGTTACAATTTGTCGTAATAGTTTAGTAACACAAGTATGATTACCTGAACAGGCAAACGATCATTAAAATGTTCCCTAAAGTGTTTTAAGGCTTTTGTCATGTGCTTCTCAACATTCTTAACAGACACATCGAGCTTCTCGGCTATCTCCGCATTCATCAATCCATCAATCCGGCTCAGTTGGAAAACTTCTTTACATTTCTCAGGCAACTCGTTCATGACGTCGACAATTTCCTGTTCCAGTTCTTTCTCAATCAACAGGTAAGGCTCATCCCTTATAATATCGATGCGATAGAGTTCCTCCATTTGCGTCGCATCTTTAAGGTTTCCAGCCCTGTTTTCTACAACTTTAACATGGCGTAAATAATTAAGACACTGATTACGAACCATTTTAAACAGAAACACTTCCAGTGAAATATCTTTAATCGTTGCCCGTTTCTCCCATATTTTAATAAATACTTCCTGCACAATATCTTTTGCCAACATGTCGTCTTTTACAAAACTCAATGTAAAAGCTTTCAAGCGATTGAAGTACCTTCTGAATAAAAGTTCAAAAGATTCCGAATCATCTCGTTTTATACCCTCTAATAGTTGTCCGTCTGTTAGCTGATTATTCACCCAATACTGTTTTTTAGATATGCGTAAAAATATGATTTTAAACTGAATTTCAATAAGAAATACAGCAATAAACATACTCTCCTGCAATACTCATACCATTTGATCTTCCTTTAAGGAAAACACTGCTATTAGAAGTATAAAAAAGCGCCGATTGAATTATATCAACCGACGCGTTTCACTCTTCTTAAATACAATTAAGAACAACTATCTGACACTTTTAAATACTACTGCTTAATTCCCGGATTACTATTGCACATAGTCAATAGAATCGTTAGAAACATACTCTTCGTAAGGGATAGGTAAAATATAACCCTCCGGTACCTGGTTGGGGAATTCAAATTCACGCGCCTGCTGAGCCGCAGCTATCTGTTCTTCAAATGTTTGAGTCCTAACCAAGTCAAACCAGCGTTTGGCTTCAGCATGTAATTCAATCATACGTTCATTTAGAACAGCTTTTCTAAAGCTCTCCTGATCCAGACCTTCCAGATCCGGTACTGCTCCTTCAACCGGGTTGCCATCACTATCATTTCTGGCTCTTTCACGAATTGTATTAATCCATGCATAAGCATCTGCCGTAGGTCCGTTTAACTCATTTTCTGCCTCTGCAGCAATCAGGTACATTTCGGCTAAACGAAATACTTTCCAATCCTGGTCACTCACCTGTGCATTTAAAGCTCCGTCGAGTATTTCCTGATCGATCCATTTATGGAACATCTGCATATTAGGTTTTTTACTGCTCTCTTTATTGGTATATTTTTTACCGTTGATATAAAACACATTGCTAATCAAGTTACCACGTGCATCGTTTTTCGTAATGGTATTTTTCAAATAGGTAGATGGTCTGACCGTATGTTTTCCATCATATTTGATCCCGTTTTTTGTTGTAGATTTAAAGGTTTCTTTGTGAATATTAGCCCCTTCAAATGCGGGTGCCAGTCCTACGGACGAGCTAAACTGCACACAAAATATATCCTCTTTACCATTGTCATTCATTGTTTCAAATTCATCACCATAGTAGTCCCATAAGCCCAATTCATATTCAGCCTGATTATCAATTAGTTCACGTGCTAAATCCCGGGCCATGGTATAGGCTTCGGTTTGTCCTGTTTCCCCTCCGAATAACGGATAGCCCGCAATAGTAAGATATACTTTCGATTTTAGCGCTATGGCAGCTGCCTTATCGGCACGTCCAAGGTCGCCACTTCCATAATGATTTGGTAACGCACCGATGGCTGAATCCAGATCGGCGATAATTACTTTGTATACATCCTCTGGTTGAGAAACGGGCACATGCGTATCATCCACTCCTGTTGCTGAATGTAAACGCAAAGGCACTTCATTATAATGACGCACCAGGTTGAAGTAATTAAGAGCACGCAAAAAACGAACTTGTCCTAAATACTTTCTCTTTTCATCCTGATCGACCATGGTTGAATCCATAGCTTCAACTTTCTCAATAAACTTATTTGCGCGGTTGATCAATTTATAAGAACCTTGCCACGGTTTTTCGACATACTTTGTGGAAGGATTATACAGAAACTCGGAAATTTCACGTTCGTTTTGACGTTCAGTATAAGCCTCATCTGTGGCCAGCATATCAAATATAATCAACTCTCCCCAGTATAATCCTGAGCTTTTATCAGATAAAACATCATATACCCCCGTCGTTGCAGACTTTACATCATTAATATCCTGAAAGTAGTTGTCATCGGTGAGAACCGAATATGGTTCTACATCCAAGAGGTTATGACACCCAACGAAAGCTACACTGCAGGCAATCGCTATTATTGTATTCTTTAATTTATTCATAACATTGTCATTCAAACGATTACAAGTCAAATTTTAGTCCTAATAAGTATGATCTGTTTCTTGGATATCCAAACTGGTCATGACCAAATGATAAGGCTCCTGATGAGCGTGCATCTACTTCGGGATCGTAACCCGAATAATTGGTGAAGGTAACCAGGTTAGTGGCTGTAAACGAAATGACTGCATTGTGTATTTTGGCTTTTGATAACCATGGCATGCGCCAGCTTAATACCACATTATCCAGTCGTAAATATGAACCATCTTCAATTAAGCGTGTATCGGCATCTTCCCCCCGCGGACCATGAGATGAATTGCGAACCATCCGAATCTCACCATCGGGATTCGTATCCGGATCATAAGCTTCTAATACCGTTGCATATTGGTTACCTGACATCTTTGACCACTCCATTTTAACCTTATTGGCATTGAAGATGTCATTACCATAGGTTCCGGTGAATAAGAATGATAATTCAATGTTTTTATAAGTAAATGTGTTTGAGATACTCCCATAGAATTCAGGGAATGCATTACCTATAATCACTTTATCGTACTCATCGATTACCCCGTCAGGTTCTCCATTTGGACCACTGATATCACGACGCAAATAGTCACCAAAATTTTTCCCACTATAGGTTAATGACACATCATCAGCCGGACGAATTACCTCACCGGTTTCAGGATCTAACACTTCCGGTTTGGCAATTCCATCTATAATATATCCCCAGAATTGTCCAAGTGGCTGACCTACCTGCAATAATTGGGAATTATTAATACTGGTAGTAGACAGGCCAACACGAACATTATCATCTCCACCCAGGTCAAGGACTTTATTCCGTGGCAATGCCATATTTATATTTGTTCGCCACTTAAAATTAGCATTATCGATAGTATATGAATTCACTGAGAATTCCCATCCACTATTTTCAATTGCACCTAGATTAACCCAACTGTTTCTAAAACCTGAGCTCAAAGCTACGTTCTTTAAGAATAGCAAGTCATCTGTACGGTCGTTATAGTATTCAACGGTACCTGAAAGTCGTCCCCCCTGAATCAGAGCGAAATCGAACCCTACGTTGAACTGCTTCTTAATCTCCCATTTTAAATCTTCATTGTGCAGTGTTGTTTGAGCAAAACCAACAGAACTACTCCCTCCATCTTCACCAAACACATAATAATTTGAGTTATAAGTTGTAAAGGTCGAATAGGATGGAATAGCCTGGTTACCTGCCACCCCATAACTTAGGCGAAGCTTCAGGTTGGAAATAAAATCTGAGTTCTTAAGGAAGTTTTCCTGCGAGATACGCCATGCTACAGAAGCTGAGGGGAAAAAGGCCCAACGGTTCTCAGGCGACAATTGTGATGAGCCATCATAACGCCCTGATGCTGTTAACAGGTATTTCCCCTTATACGAATAATTTAAGCGTGATAAGTATGAGATCAAGACTGTTTCATAACGATTATTACGTGGTGCGCCAGGATTCTCGGCAGACTGAAGTTTGTTCTCACGCAACGCATCGGTTGGGAACCCTGTTGCTTCCATAAAGTACGATCTGTAATCGTTCTTATTTAATTCGTAAACCCCAAGTATACTCAACTTATTGTTCTTTCCTAAATTAGGATTGTATTGCAATGAGGTCGTACTGGTAAAACGCTTATTATTTTTAATACTGACTTTAGCAATACCGTTCATCTCACGTCCCTTGCGGGTTGAACGTGGCGAATAGAGATTACCAGTATTATTTGAAAAATCATATCCCAAAAGCGTTTTAAAAGTCAACCTTTTCCAAGGGTTATACTTCAGGTAAACATTCCCATTTAAGCGTTGCTTTTCAAGTGTATTGGTAACATCATTTATCAGTGCCAAAGGATTATCCAGGTTGGCATTATCTTCATCGCCTACGAAATTACCGTTAGGATCAAATGAATCACCCATAACCGGTGAATAGCGTAAGGCAGAAAAAATAACACTCGCGGCCGGACCACTCTGGTTATCCGATTCTGTTCGAATGACATCCGACTCCACATAGCTAAAACTTAAGTTCTCCCCTATCTCCAGTTTATCATTAATCTTCTTCGATAGGTTAACACGCAATGAAGTACGCTCAAATTTAGAATTTTCAATCACACCATTATTTAGTGTGTGCCCTAATGACATAAAATAACTGGTTCCATTTGAACCACCAGACAAGGAAGCTTGCGCATTATGAAATGTGCTCGTTCGGAAAATTTCATCCTGCCAATTAACAGTCTTAGCAGAATCGATATAACCTTCAGAGTAGAACCCTCCATTTTCGATTACCAAAGCACTATCACGATCATTATCATTGTATTTTGCAAGGTTTTTCATTTGCAAATACTCTTGTGCATCGAGTACATCCATTTTATTTGCGACAGTTTGTATGCCGGAAGAAACATTAACAGAAACACGAGGCTTACCTTCTTTTCCTCTTTTAGTGGTAACAATAACTACCCCATTTGATCCACGAGCACCATAAATTGCTGTCGCAGATGCATCCTTTAAGATATCTATCGACTCAATATCATCAGGATTTATATTAGCTATTGGATTAACCGTAGGTCCGTCTCCTTCCTCGGTATTTTCGCCGGTATTATCAATAGGTACTCCATCAATAACAAATAAAGGCTGTGAACTGGCATTAATAGAGGAAATACCACGAATTCGAATATTCATTCCTCCACCCGGTTGCGCTGAAGCCTGGGTAACATGTACACCTGCAGCTAATCCCTGAAGTCCTTCAGCCACATTTGTTTTAACTGAGTTTTCGAACAGTCCCTGATCAATGCGGGCAACAGCACCGGTTAAATCTGATTTACGCTGTGATCCATAACCTACAGCTATCACTTCATCTAAACCAATGGCGTCATCTTCCAACACCACATTGATGTGTGTTTGGTTACCAACTTCCACTTCTTTCTTTTTCATACCGATAAAAGAAAAAACAAGTGTTGTATTTCCCTCTGGCATATTAACATTAAAAGCCCCATTAATATCGGTAATGTTACCTATCTGGGTACCCTTTACCATGATGGTAACGCCAGGTAATGGTTCACCTTTTGTATCACTAACAACTCCACTTACTGTTTTGACACTTTGCTGTTGAAATAAGCCGGATAAACTCCAGTTTGCATAACTGTCAGGTACTATTGCCACAGAAGCAATAATCGCCAACAAACAAACTTTGAACCTACTTATTCTAAGTAGTTTTTTTCTCTTGTCTTGCATTTTGTCTTTTACCTTTATCATTATTCTTGGGCAGTTAACTTTTAGTATCACTGCAACACAGCCCTCCAATCCTGGCAGTGGCTAATGTTACAGCAATTCCGTATTAAGATCAGGTTCCGGCCAAAGAACCTGAAAGTCACTTAAGAATCAATTTATTTTTTAACGAATTTGGATATACTTGTATGATTAGCAGATCTCGCTTCAATAACATAGATACCTTTACTTAATGACTGAATATCTATACGTTCGCCTGCGCGCACCATTCTTTGCTGCATGGCAAATTTACCCGTAATATCATATATTTTTACGTCAAGCGTTTCACCGTTCAGGCTTTGAATATTGATGTAATCATTAGCCGGATTTGGGTAGACTTTAATATCATTGACCAAAATATCATTGGTTGAATTAGCAATGCTTTCTGTAACGGATACATCATCAATTATGTAACTACCTGCCTGATTCCATACTTCAATTTCAATGGCCATATACTTTTCTGTTGCTTCCACTACCACAGTGTTTGTATAACTCTTGTATGTATTAGTTACATCAAAGCGGGTATTAACCAGTCTAACCACATCATGATTGTCATCATACATTTTTGCTACAATTTTAAGACTATCGGCATTGCCGTTATCGGCAAGTACTTTAGCCATGGCAGAAATAGCGTATTGTTTACCTAAAGTAATCGGAACTCTTATATCATTTGAAATAGTTGCCGTATCTGTGGCTGTTGCCAAGGTTAAATTTGCAGCATTCGTACCTCCATTTATTTCAATTGCTTCGTTATCAATAGTAGCAGTTCCCTCAACCACACTCTTCCACACGTAGTGAATACCTTCTTCAAAATCAAGATTTATGAAATTTGAGACCTCCGTTAAACTGGCATTATCGATGTAAAATCTCGTGTTAATATCAACGTCAGGATTACATTGAATCTGAGTTTTAATTCCGTCATATTTTGAATTAATGATAACAGGTATTCCATATTTAACGTATTCCTCAGCAGCAATTGCATTTACTGTTTTACTTCCATTATGACTCCCATCTAAAACGGCATTCGTAACAAGTTTGAATGGTTGGCCAATGGTGCTTGTTGAAGCTGCCTTAACATAGACAGAGAATAAGTAGGTTTTTGTACTGTCAATTCCACTTACTTCCTGAATAAGCTTGCCTTTTGTATTATTTTTTGCGGACAGAATCATTGCGGCTATTGAACCATTAATTCCTTCGCCGTCGGCATAACGCAAGTCCCTTGTATTATTTCTGTTATTATTGGTTATGTCACTTGTCCATCCGTTGAAATTAACCGAAAATTCACTTGGTGGATCGGTCATAGTGACAGCTGTATAGCTTTCAAAATTGCCATTTGTTATTAATTCCTGACTAATTGCAGAACTGCATACTAATGCACTTAAGAACAATGTGAAGATTGATTTTTTACATAGTAGAGATCTAAATTTCATAACATGGATTTTTAAAATGTTTATTACTTAGCTAAAAGTTTATGCAATAAGCCTTCCTTCATTCGTTTTCTCATTGAGAGGAATTATGCATACACATCTAAAACACCAGGTTTATTACTCAACCCTACTTCACTTTTATCATTTTTTTAGTTTTTTTTCACATTAGTCTATCCTCACTTAATAATTCATAAAAAATGGGTGCATCAACTAAAAAAGCCCGATGCACCCATTACTTATTAAGATGTAGTTTTATTAAATCCGATTTGTTCTTTTAATGACTTGCTTGTGTATTTTTTAAAAAATCATTGAGGTAAAGGCTATCCAGTTCTGACGAATCCTTGTATTTAATTCTTAACTCTGTCAGTTTCTTTTTTAGGTCTTTTACCACTTCGGCGTATTCAGGATCATTATAGACATTCGTCATTTCATTGATATCTTTTTTACGGTCGTATAACTCCCATTCATCAACATCGTAATAGAAATGAATTAGTTTATAATCTTCTGTTACAACACCATAATGTCTTTTTACCATGTGAACCGATGGATATTCGTAGTAATGGTAATAGGCAGCGTCTCTAAATCCTTCTATTTCTCCTTTAAATAAAGGTAAAAGACTTTCGCCCTGCATGTCGGCCGGCTGATCAATGCCAGCTGCCTCAAGGAATGTTTGGGCAAAATCGAGGTTTTGTACCATCTGGGTATTGGTCGTGTTGGGTGTTATCACATTTGGCCAACGCACCAAAAGGGGAGTTTTAAAAGACTGATCATAAATAAAACGTTTATCAAACCAACCATGCTCTCCCAGGTAAAAGCCCTGATCGGAAGTGTAGACCACAATCGTATTGTCAGTCAGGTCATTATCATCGAGATATTGTAGTACTTTACTTACACCTTCATCAACCGAAGCGATGGTACCAAGATAATCCTGCATGTAACGCTGATAGCGCCATTGCATCAACTCCTTCTCACTCATGTTACGATAATTCTTCTTAAACTCATCGTTAATAGGACCATAAACTTTATCCCAGGCAGCTCTTTGCGCAGCATTTTGCCTGCCGACTTCTCGTTCGAAAGCCGATTTATCCCAGTTACATGTTTCAGGTATCCCCAGTTCATCCATTAGTGCAGGATAAATTTTAGAATCGCCTGCCCAATTCATATGGGTCAATACATTCATTTCGGCAGTTTTAGCAGCGGTGCCCCGGCCTGTGTAATTATCAAATAGTGTTTCAGGTTCAGGAAATGTTTTTTGCGTGAAAGTTTTATAATGGCGTTCAGCTGGTAACCATTCACGATGTGGTGCCTTATGCAGATACATTAGCAAGAATGGCTCCTCTTTTTCTCTCTCATTCTCCAACCAGTTTAAGGCCATGTCTGTAATGATGTCCGTAACATATCCTTCCACTCTGATATTTCCCTCTGATTTGGTTATAAAATCAGGATTATAGTAGGTTCCTTGTCCGGGCAAAATTTTGAATTCATCAAAGCCTTTAGGATTATTACCAAAATGCAATTTACCAAACATGGCTGTCTGGTAACCGGCCTTTTGTAATAGCTGTGGAAAAGTCACCTGCGTTGTATCAAAAGGAAAATAGTTATCGACTTTACCATTTATGTGGCTATGTTTACCTGTTAAAATTACAGCTCTTGATGGTGCACAGATTGAATTTGTCACGCAGGCATTGGAAAAAAGCATGCCTTCATTGGCCAGACGATCAATACCGGGCGTTTGGATCAACTTATCTGAATAGGCGCTTATCGCCTGATAAGCATGATCGTCAGACATCATAAAAATGATATTTGGACGAGCTTGACTTTGGGTCGATTCTTTTTTATGCCCACAAGAAGACAGTAACAATAGAATCATTGCCAGCGGAATAATACTATTTTTTATTGATTTAAATTTCATTATTTCAAACATGGACTTTTCTTTTTAGTGATGATCAACTTATGATTTCATATTCAGTTAAAGATACATAATACTTATCATCTTACAACCAGCATTTTTTTACTAATCCTATTTTGCCCCTGCAGCAAAGTGTATAAATAAATTCCATTATTAATTTTATTGCAGTTAACTTCAACTGAATAGTTACCTATTGATTGATATTCGTTGACCAGTAATTCAACTTCCTGATTCAATATATTTAAAAGCAAGAGCTGAACCTGACCTTCTTTGTATAGAGAGTAATTTATAATTGTTGATGCTGTTGCCGGATTAGGAATATTCTGTTCCATTGAAATCACACTTGAATCGCCGGCTCTTACTTCGCTGTTTTCAATCCTGGTAGGAACAGTTGGTTCGCCATACTGCTTAAGAAGCCATTTTGAAGCACCAGCATCATCTCTTTTATTAAAGTAGTTAATTCTATTTATTAATGTTTCTTTCAACGCCTGATATTCCGGACTATTAAACAGGTTTGTCTCTTTTTTCTCCCAACTTCCATCGCGCACAAACAGGGCATTCCGTTCCATGTACCATTTATCAGCAATTGCTGAATCATCATTATTTGAAACCCATAAATAATACTCGCGATTAACGATTCCGGCAAACTGTTGTGAGCTATGGTATATAATGGCTTCATCTTTCCATTGTCCCTGTTCACCAAGTAAAATGTGCGAGAAGTCATCGCCATGTATCGGATTGCTTGCTCGCATATCACCTTTAATCAATCCCATTAGTGTTGGAAAGATATCAACATTACTAGCTACTTCTTCGATCTCAACACCTGCTGGAATATGACCTGGCCATTGTATCAGAAACGGGATGTTATTGGCTGAACTGTACATTAAGTTCTTACCAAACTCACCGTATTCACCCATATAGTCACCATGATCAGAGGTAAAGATAATGATGGTATTGGGGTTGGTTTCGTTAACAGCATCAATGATGTCACCTACTTTATCATCGATCAGGCTAACCATGTTGCAGTATTTCTTCCTTTTTCGTTTCACTTTTGACAAAGCATCATCGGTTACTGTTGGCGGAACGTACTGTGCCTCTTCGGTATTTCTGCCACTATAATCCTCACGTAACTTATCAGGTCCGTGAGGATCTGGAATGCTCAACATCAGGAAGTAAGGATTATTACCCTGATCTTTTATAAAATCAATGGCCTTATCGGCAAACACATTTGTCGGATAGGTATTATCATTCTGACCAACCAAATCGTAATCTTCGTATGGGGGCCCTGATCGATCTATAAAATCCAGGTATTTAAAATGTGAGGCATTGTAACGATACGTCATATCGTTGTAACCAAACCTTACATAAGGTACATCAGGTTCCTTACTTTGAAAAGGAGGATGGCTCCAGCCTGCAGCAATAGGATTTTTCTTGTTGCCATTGCCAAACAAATGCCATTTTCCAATGTAAGCCGATGTATACCCTTCATCATTAAAAGCATCTGCTAATGTTCGTTCATTCAGGTTCATGGGGATCTCATTTTCATATGCCCCGGTAGCATCAGGGTAACGCCCTGTTTGCAGGCTCGCCCTTGATGGCGTGCAGACTCCACTATTACAAAAGAAATTGTGCATCATGACACCATTATCAGCCAGCTTATCAATGTTTGGTGTTGATGACGGTGGCGCATCCAAATCTTTATAGCCGGTTAGTTTATCCGCATAACAAGATAAAGGCCATTTACTTAGCTGATCACAATGAATAATGAGTACATTGGGTTTTGATGAAGTAGTTACTTTGTCAGATGCGTTACCGTTGAGCCATATGAAGCGACACAATAGAATCAGTAATAAACTTTTAATTCGCATACAGTCTTGAATTTAATTAGTAGCTGGAAAAATATCACTAAGCATAACCGGCTTACTGGAACAGCTTCCTTCCGGATTATTCGTCTGGTATGTTGGATCAATTAACGGGGTTATATACTTCCCTTTGTAGTTATCCAAACCATCTTTGCAACGAATAACAAATGCGGCTTCATCAATTACAGGGCGCTGACCACTAATTAACGCAATGGCCTCTGTGGCAAAGCGTATTCCCATTTTTTTATATCCGAGGTCACTGCCATGTACATCATAACCAATTAAACCAGGCTGATACTCGTACAATTTATTACCTTGTTCATCTACAGCAACTTTTCCATTGGCTCCTCTCTTCAGAGCCATTTCATCATTCATATCATCGGTATCAATCCATGCACCACTTTTGTGCTTCGAAGCAACTTCTTCCTGAATTTTTCGAATGGCAGACCAGTTTTTTACCCGCCACTCATCAGTACCAGGTTTTAGTCGTGCATCATTAAGCCGACCAATGACAACATTAAAGCTTACTGGTGCATATTCCTTTTCTAAAGCCGCAATTAAAGCCTCCAGGTAAATTTTATAATTAGCAGTACTGTTCACCGACTTCACTTTAGTGGTATCATGGTCGGCTTCACCTTGCATCCAAAGGAATGTCACCGTTGTTAACTCTTTTTTGTCGACTTTGTTTTTCGTTAACTCCTCTTTAGCCAATTTATTGAGTGTGATAAAATGGCGGTGCGTTTTAAGTTCTCCGTTTTCATCCTTATCAATCCAGTTACGGATAGAGTTACCCCCTTTTGCCCATTTCACAAAGAATACTTCATCATCGGGAAAAGCTGCCCTAATGATTGGTTTAAAAGAGGTGGAAGGATCCAGATTACCCATGTTTGACTGACCGCTAAGCAGGAATAAGTGTTTGTCCTGCCCCTTAGTGAAGAACACCATCAATGTAATGAGCGAAATTGTTAAGATTGTTTTCATTTAGCTTTAGTTATTTATGCTTAAGTTTTTTTTTCTTGAGGTGTACACCGTTGAAAGGTGAATCAATTAACAGTTCCTCATTCATATAACAACGTATTGATACTTTAACCCTACCAGGCATACGAAAAAGAGGATGCTCATCAACGAACACCCTCACTGTTTGCGCTTTCTAATAATAATACCGAATGTGAATTTTAGTGATCAGCTCCGTCTGATCTCCTGATACCGATGCTATGCCCCTGTTCAAGGTGTAATCGCAACATCGCTGAAAGTTCTTTAACTTTCTCGTGATTTTCCTCCCACAAGTTATTCTCCTGCTTAGGATCAGTTTTTAAATTGTATAGTTGTCCCCGAGCATGGGCTTCTTGAGCTATTTTAGATTTCTTACCTCCTTTTCCCAGCTGGCTATATGGTCCACCACTTCCTTCAAAAGGTGCATATACCCAATCACCACACCTGATAAAATCATACCCGAAAAAGGTATTAAGAACAGCATAGCTTCGAATTGGTTTTCCCGGCGTTTCTCCTTTCAGATATGGCAGGATGCTATAGCTATCTTCAGCAACATATTCATTCAAAGAATCATTAAAGTAGTCGGCAAGTGTTGCATAAAAATCCTCAACCATCACCAATTCATGATTAACAGAAGCAGGTTTGACTATTTCCGGCCACTTAATAATCATAGGTATACGGTGACCTCCTTCATACATATCTCCTTTTACTCCTCGCCAGGCACCATTCATATCATGACCATAATGCGATTGAGCACTACCCACATTATGAGGTTTAATGTGCGTAGGATTAGATCGTCCATGCGAGCCATTGTCGCTTGAGAATATGACCACTGTATTATCATCAATACCATGCTTTTTCAATCTTTTTAATACTTCTCCTACAACCCAGTCAGTTTCCATCACAAAGTCACCATACCAACCAACTTCACTTTTGCCTTGCCAGTCTTTACCCGGAAAGATGGGCGTATGTACAGAGGTTAAAGGAAAATATAAGAAGAAAGGTGTGTCTTCATCTTCAGCGCGTTGATCAATGTATTGCAAAGCTTCATCGGTGACAGTAGCTAAAATGGCAGAAAAATCCCAGCCTGGAGCAGCCGGCTTGCCTTTACGTCCTTTTTCTGTCGGAATAACCGTCACCAATCTATTGCGCATATAGGTGTATGGCGATGATGTGGAAGCACCATGCAAACCAAAGAAATAATCAAAGCCCTGGTCATTGGGACCATCGCTTGTAGGAACAGTATAATCTGTTTTATTTCCCAACGGATGCTTTTGATCAGGTGCACTATACCATGCTTGCCCCAAATGCCATTTACCAATACAAGCGGTATGATAACCTTTCTCTTTCAAATATTCAGCTACTGTTACCTGTTGCGGTTCAATCATACAGGCATTGTTAGCTGAACCTATTTTACCATCCCAGTCTTCACGTGCAAACTGTCGCCCGGTTAGTAAACCATATCTTGAAGGACTGCAAACCGAAGCTCCTGAATGGGCGTCTGTAAAACGGATACCTTCAAGAGCCAATTGATCAATATTTGGTGTTGGAATTTTTCCTTTGGGATAATTCGCCTGAACATCTCCATAACCGAGATCATCAACAAAAATGTAAACAATATTAGGCTGTTTTTGGGCAAATAAAGGACAGATAACGAGAAGTACCAGGACCACTGAAATACAAACTTTTTTCATATTTATCGATTTAATTTAACTATCAATTAAACTCCACGGATGGATAAAACCTGAAGACTTTTTTACGGGGATTACTTTTTAAGAAGAATTATTCTTTAACTATCCTTGTTGAAACATTGTTAACACAAAGAATATAACTACCTGGTGGTAGTGTCGAAAGATTGATACTGCTTGCACTGGTAATTTCACTTACACAGAGGCCCCCTGAAACAGAATATACTTTAATATTATTTTCAGTTTTAGGGTCAACAATGTGAATAACATCTTTAACAAGTGTTGGGTAAACAATCGCTGAGTCTTCATTTATCGGTTTATCAGTTATGGTCGCATCTACCGGCTTAGCATTTGTTCGTCCAAACAAGTTGATGTTTAACACATTTGCCACATCACTACCATCCTGGCTAGGTGTTGTAATATAAACTCTCCAATACCTCCCTTTTGTTTCTTTGACAGGAGCATCATATATATCAGCGGTATTGTCAAATACTATATCAACATCTTTCCAACCATTATCATCATTGTCACTATCATTGACCTGCAACTTGAAATCTCTGGTATTTAAATGACTATTGCCACTGAGTTGTCCCTCATTTAACATTTGCCATCTGTCAATGTAATACTCCTGACCTAAATCGATGGATATCCATTTATCACCTGAGGTGACATCCTGCCATTTAGATTCATCCCTGGCATTCACATTAAAAGCTTTAGTATGCTTATAAGTACTTCCGTTAAAACCGGAAGCATTGGTTTTTTCATAGGTATGAGAAACGATAAACTGTGGTGCACTGGTAGCCAACTCATTCAAATCAATTCTAAAAAAACGCCCACGGTTTTTATTGTGATCTTTTACATTGGGCTGATAGCAATTAACGCAGTAAGAAATCAATAATTCACCCGGATCAGACAAGTGCTGGTGAGCTTTGGCACCATAAAAGTTTGGGATATTAGGTCCCAACTCATCCATTTCATCAACAATTCCCCATACAGGGACACCATCACTCCATGGACCAACGGGTGAATCCGCTATTTTATACTCCACTACAGGCTGCGATAATTTCCTGGAATAGATAGCCATATATTTACCGGAAAAAGGTCCGGTTCTGATTGGAGTAACACTGTATCGATCACTCGACACTATTGGAAAGATCTCGGCATCATCACTATCCAGATCCATAAAGTCAGTGGTCCATTGACTTCCATTCCAGAATTCATATTTCGAAAAATCTGTGAAATCCGCTTTTGCTACCCTGGATACAACAGCCCCTCTTTTTGTTTTAACCTTTCGCGCACCATACACATAAATATAACCATCAGGTGTATGGGCTCCTCCTGCTATGGAATTGTCCATCAGCGCTGAGCCCAGGCGTGTATTATTATCTCCATCAGCACAAAAGAATGGTGTTGTTTCCATCATATTAGCGGAGTTGGTCAAATCAATATCATTATCCACAATTGGAATATGTACCATGTTTACACCAGACACTCCTGCTTTATTGACTTCAACAGTCATAAACATATGGATCTTACCGTCCTGATAAAGACCATCCATGGCCCAGGCATGCTCGATAAAAATATTTCTGTCTCCGGTAATGCGCTTTCCATCATCCTCTCCCCAATGATACTCCACATCTGTAAATTGTTGCTGATCAAGGTCTTGTAATGGACTCAGAACACCAATGGCATGATTCATCATTTTATCGCCAGATACCACATAGGTATTGGCATCCATATTTTCGCAGGTATGTGAGTCACTAAAAAGAATCAAGGTTTTAGTGCTTTGTTTCTGCCCCTGACGATCATCACCACTAAATGGAACCATAAAAATACCATCGCCCGAATACCACCCTGAACCGGATGTACGTTTGAAAATATCATCCCATTCAGGCGCATCAATTGCTTTGAGTGGCATTTCTTTTGATGGAAAAGCGTTTTGCGCAGATATTGAAACTATGCAAAACTGTAAGGAAACAGCAAGTAATAGAGAAGCATATAATCCTGTATTTTTTTTCATAATCCTGGTTTATTGTAGCAATTTTTGAAGGTATCTGAAAATTCATCTTCCACTTCAGTAAATAAACACCAGATTACGAATCAAACCCTACTTGTTGTCATCAAAAAAGATAATCCCATTGACGCTAAACATTCACATCTTTTATTTCTTACCGTCTTTCATGGCGCAATTAGCCTTCAAAATCTTTTGCCTTATTTGAAATAAAACAGCTATCAACCAGAGCAAAAAAAAAGGATTCAACCTTTATTCGTTGAATCCTTTTTTTGTGAATCAAAATTGATCAGGCTTTTAACCTGGGGTCGAAATTTAATGTCAAATCCTGGTTTTTATTGTTTAATGATCTTTACTGTTGCTGAACTATTGTTTTGAAGAACAGTAATGAAATATAGTCCTGGCTGACAGGCAGTCATATCGATCTTTTGCTCAAAATCCACGATTTCAATTTCTGTCAATATATTTCCGCTTATATCGCGCAGGTACGCCACTCCACTATTATTGTCAAGCGTTAATATAACATGTGTTTTTGCAGGATTTGGATGACACATGAACGTTATGGCCTCCTCTTCACCTATACTTGTTGAAAGGGTACCATATACCTCAAACTCATATAAACTATAACCATATACTGTAGCTCTTGATGTTCCATACATTCTGACATATCTTCCACTGGCAGACACAGAAATATCATCAAGGTCACCATTACCTGAAGCTTCAGTGTAAATGCTTGTCCAATTGGCAGCATCATCAGAGACCTGAATTTCGTATGCTGTAGCATAGGCAGCTTCCCAGGTCAGTGAAATTCTATTCAGGTCATAAACAGCTCCCAGATCAACATAGATCCATTGGGGATCGCTAAATTGGCTGGCCCAACGTGTTGACTGATCTGCATCAACAGCCATGCCGCCGATCGTGCCTCCATGCTCATCGCTACTTGTATGTGTACTCTTGTTTAAAGCAAGGTTAGCATTACCCGAATTATCAATGACAGTTATTGTTACTTCATCACTATCTGATGCATTTTTATCATCTGTTACCGTGAGTCTAAATTTATACATACCTTCTGCTAAACCTGTCAATGCGATACCTGAAGAGCTTGTGTTTGAAACACTGATCACAAGTCCGCTCACTTGTTCCCATTCATATGTTATAGGGTCTGAATCCGGATCATAACTTCCTGAACCATCCAGAACAATATCATTATCAGGTAAAATAAGTGTCTTATCATCACCTGCGACAGCAACAGGCGCATCATTACCTACATAACTGTCAGAACCACAATCGCCAACATTGAAACTGTGTTTACATGCGTTTGTAGAGTTTTCAGGACCATCGGTTCTACTGTATGTGTAGTAGAAATAGATAAGCTGTCCATCAGATAAATTGCTTAGTTTGAAAGGCTCATGTGGGTTAACGTGATATCCTGCCAGCCCGTTGGGGTTAGTGCCATAGTAAAGTAAACATGTTGCGTCACCATAGCCTTCAACAGATGGAATGAATGTAACAGATGTGTTGGATGCACCTGATGATAAAACCTCCGCGGTGTAGTCGCCCGTACATGCATCAAAATTACATGCTACCGAATGAACGCTTACTTCGAGCATATCACTTGCTGTTGCACCCTGGTTATCTGTCACCACGAGCTCTATTTGATGAATGCCTTTAGCTAATGTAACTTCAGGATTCAAACCATGTGCTATCACCAGTCCGTCTTCATACCAGTCATAGCTATATATGGCATTTTCAGCATCAGTACTTGCTGAAGCATCCAGATGACAGATCTCTACTCCATCATTATTATTATCATACAGATCAATGTCGCTGCCCGCATCAGCCACAGGCGCCTGGTTACCTGGACTTGCGACAATGATAACAATTTCATCAGATGCTTTGGAGCCCATGTTATCGTATAGTTCCAGGGTAACTACATTGGTACCGGTGTTAAAGTTGTGATCACAAGTAAGGCCGGTACCTATCACCGTTTCGTCAAGTAACCAGGTATAGTTCTCTATTGTGCCATTGGCATCGTAGCTGCCTGAAGCATCGAGTGAAAAGGACTCATAGCCATTTTCATCAGAATCAACAAGGCTTTGGTCTTCACCTGCAATGGCGACAGGTAATTGATTGACCACAATGTTAAGCATATCATTTGATGAAACACCATCATCATCAGTCACTGTTAAAGTAATAGCATGCTGTCCCAAAGACAGGTCCATCGAAAAAGTAGCACTTGTTGAGATCACCATGGCATGCTCAGTCCATGAATAGGATGAAATTGTTCCATCACTATCTGTGGATAAAGAGGCATCAAAGGTGTAGTTAACCAGCCCGTCTAAATCTTCATCAATCAGCAGTATATCATCACCTGCATGGGCATACGGAGCCATGTTATCAGGATCAACTATCATGATGGTGGTTTCATCGGCAGCACTAACTCCATCATTATCGCTTACCACAAGTGTGATGATATGAATGCCGGTTGATAACTCGATGGTCGGTGACAGCCCTGTAGCTATTTCAAGGCCATCTTTTTGCCATGAATAAACATCAATAGTTCCATCTGAATCACTGCTTGCCGATGCATCCAGGGTAATTGACACCAGATCATCACCATCGTCATCGTTAACAGTAAGGTCACTGCCTGCATCTGCCAAAGGTGCGACATTATCCGGATCTACAACAGTGACAATTATCTCATCTTCATCACTCAGGTCTTCAGAATTGGTCACTATCAGGGTGATATGATGTATTCCTGTACTTAATTCAATGGTGGGGTTTACACCACTTGCAATTTCAATACCGCTTATAAGCCATGAATATGCCGTGATAACATCATTGGAATCAAAACTTGACGAAGCATCAAGTGTAACTGAAGCGATATCATCCCCATTATCATCTTCAACCATAATATCAGACCCGGCATCGGCTGTGGGCGCCAGACCACCTCCACTAACAACAACTTTCACAACATCAGTTGCTGTATTTCCATCATTATCACTTACTGTTAACAGCACATCATAGCTACCTCTTGCTAAACTAACAGATGGAGCTTCACCACTTGCAATTTCATTTCCGTCTATGCTCCATAAATAAGATGTAATTGTACCGTTCTGATCAGAACTTCCGGTACCATCAAGATTAACAATTTCTGATTTATCGCCATCCTTATCAATGACTATAATATCGGTACCTGCACTGGCAACTAATCCACTTGAAAAGGCGACTTCGCCTTTCCCATTCCACTTCATTACCCTTACATAGTCGATTAACAATTTTGCAGGAAATGGCGCAGTAACTTCACCGGCAGTTGCAGCATCGGTGAAGTTACCTCCTACTGCAAGGTTCAATAAAAAATAGAAGGGTTTATTGAATTCAGCTGATTCAGAACCTATAGGAAATGGTGCGGTGTAGAGGTCATATTCTTTTCCCGCATCTTCAACGGTAAAACGAATTTTCATATCATCCCAGTAGGTACGATAGATCACAAACCTATCATTTAAAGGGTTTGATGCTTTGTAAGGTGTACAATAATAATTATCGTAGGAGATACTGGCAGCACAATCGGTATTTTCTCCGGTACATGCCTCATCATCATAAAATATCAGGTTTGAGCCGACAACCTGGTTTTCTGTTGCACCCAGGATTTCCTTTTCAATTCTGAACTGCTCCCTCTGCCCCATTTCCATCATGTCGATCTCTCCACAGCGCGGCCAGCCAACTTCTTCATGATTGATCCCAAGCATCCAGGCAGCCGGCCATAAACCTGTTTCCAGGTCCGGCACCTGCATTCTGACTTCCACAAGTCCATGCCTGATGCTCATGTTGTTTTGAGTCGTTACTTTACCTGAAGTGAATGCACCGGATCCCATGCTTTGCTTTTTTGCTTCCAGAACCAGGGCATGATTTCCCGGTTCGGATGAAATCTCTTCAGTGTATACGTTATCTTCATGATAATACTGAAGCTCTTCATTACCCCAACCACATAGGTCAGGACAGCCATCTCCGGTATCAACATTCCATATCTCCGTGTTTAGGCTGTTAAAATTATCTTCCCATATAATTTCACGAACATCGATCATTACATCATCTTGTGATACAAATCCATTAGCATCGGTGGTTGTCAATGTTAGAAAGTGATTTCCTGCTGTAAGTTCGATCGTGGGATTTTCACCAATGGCAATTTGCGCACCATTTTCCGACCAGTCATAGCTGACAATATCACCGTAGCTACCGGTTCCATTAAGTGATACTGTCTCAACGCCATCCTTATCGCTATCTACAATAGCCTGATCAGCACCAGCATTTGCCAGCGAATTACCATCGACGTATGAAACCTCGCCTCTCCCTTTCCACTTGCGTACGCGGACATAATCCACATACATCTTGTTGGGTAACGGACTTGTAATATCATTGGGCTCCAAAAGACCTGTAAATTGACCACCAACAGCCAGGTTCAGTATAAAATAAAAAGGCTTTCTAAAAGCATCCGTAACATCAGTAATTGGAAAAGGCGCTTCATATAAATCATATTCAACGCCTTCATCCTCTACTGTTAATCGTATTTCATTTTCATCCCAATAGGTTCGATAGATGACATACCGGTTGTTTAGACCCGTTGGAGCGACATAGGGTTTGTCATAAAAAGTATCCCAGGCAATACTGGCAGCACATGTAGGGTTATCTTCAGCACAAGCTCCCGATTCATACCAAATAAGGTTTGCGCCAACATAGTTGTTTCTGGAAACACCGCCATAGCCTTGCCTCAATCGTTCTTTATCGGCGTGCCCCATCTCCATCATGTCCATCTCACCACAATAGGGCCAGCCTATTTCGCGATGATTAATGCCTAAAAGCCAGGCCGCGGGCCATAATCCGTTTTCAACATTGGGTGCCTTCATTCTCACCTCAATAAGGCCGTATTTAATGGCCAGTTTGTCTTCGGTTGTTACTTTTCCTGATGTAAATTCATTTTCACCATTATTTTCATGCCTTGCCTCCAGTACCAAAGCATTGTTTCCCTCTTCACCTTCTATTGCCTCAATTAAAACATTATTTGGCTGATAGGATTGTAATTCCTCATTACCCCATCCACACAATTCAGGGCATCCGTTACCTGTCACTGCGTTCCAGATATCTGAATTAAAAGAGTCAAAGTTTTCTTCCCACAAAATCTCGCCGATACTTTCATCACCAACCTGGACAACAATTTCATCCGATGCAGAGTTTCCCCCTGCATCGGCGATAGTCAATTTAATGTTATGCACTCCGACAGGCAGTTCAATTTCAGCGTAGGCTTCATTGCTTAAAACCGTTTCACCGATACTCCACACATAGGAAGCGATACTACCATAACTACCCGCTGCATTAAGCGTGACCGTTTCACCTTCTGCCACATTCATATCACCTCCGGCATTGGCCAACAGTTCATTGGTATCGGTAACTTCTCCCTTTCCGTTCCATTTCCTGATGCGGATATAATCTATATACATTTTACCAGGCAGAGACGCTGTTACCTGACCGACATTTTCAGCATCGGTAAAATTACCACCCACTGCCAGGTTCATCAGCAGATAAAATGGCTTTTTGAACTCTTGTGCGGCATGACCAATGGGGAAAGGTCCTGCATACATCTCATGGGTTACACCATTGTCCTCAACCGTGAATTTTATTTCCTGATCATCCCAGTATAAGCGGTAAATAACAAAACGTTCGTTTAAAGGCACTCCCGCTTTGTATGGTGTACAGTAATAATTATCAAAAGCAATACTGGCAGCACAATCAGCGTTCTCGCTGGTACAAGCTTCATCATCAAAAAACAGCAGATTTGATCCTGCCACCTGATTAGGGGACGCATCTCCAATGCCTTTATTGGATAAAAACACTTGCTTCTGCCCCATTTCCATTATGTCGATCTCACCACATTGCGGCCAGCCAACAGCACTGTGATTGGTTCCCAGCAGCCAAACGGCAGGCCACAGGCCTACTTCCACATCAGGCGCTTTCATCCTGACTTCGATCATTCCGTACTTAACGGCAATCTTATTTTCTGTAGTTACTTTTCCCGAGGTAAATGACTTATCGCCCATTACTTCAGAGCGTGCCTCCAGGACAAGGGCAAAATTCCCTGGTTCACCGGGAATTTCTTCAATCTTTACATTATCAGGATGATAATATTCCAACTCTTCATTACCCCATCCGCATAACTCAGGGCAACCATCTCCGGAGGTGATATTCCACCTGTCCGTATCCAGGGTATTAAAGTTATCTTCCCAAATGATCTGGCCAACCTGGGCATTGACTGTCTGCAAACTTACCAGCCCAAGAAGAAGTATAACCAATATATTGATCGAAATTTTCATCTCATTATTATTTTAACTTTCAATGCAATCGATGGGTACGATAGCTACCGTACTCCCTATGAATGTATCTTACGTATTAGAAACAGTTCTCATGAGGTGTTTCATTGTCATAGATTGTTAAGGACTGATGAAAAAGATCACCAGTCCTGCTTGAATTTAAATCACATTCATTATGAAATCTAATGGCTTAAAAACTATCTCTTAATGACTTTAAAAACCTGTTTGTCACTATTTGATATAACTTCGAACACATAAACGCCCTGTGGGTATGAACTCATCTGGTAAAGCACTTGTGATGAAGCACTTTCTATGCTATCTAATAAATTCCCCCTTGTATCATAAACCCGAATAGCACATAACTCATCCGGTAATTCAATTGTTAATAAGTCAGTTACAGGATTTGGATAAAAACGGAGCCCATTTCCAAAAGTATTACCAATAGACGTTGAAGTACAATTGTCACCAACAGTATAAGTGAACGTTTTTGTTACGGACAAACCGCCTGCATAGGCAAATTTGCATGCAAGCTGCAACTCTGTCCCCGGAACCTGATCGGTTAAGCGAATTGAGAAAACACCATTATTATCAGACATTGGTGATTCTTCAAAACCAGAGGTCATATTCCAGAGATAGGCCACAACACCCAATTGGTTGTCGAGCAACTCAAATGTCACATCCACATCAGTACCAGAGGTTTCAAAGCCATAGTTATAACCAACTGAGAAAGTTCCCTGTGACGCTTCAGCTGAAAGACCTGAACAATCGGTATTATTACTCTCTGTTGTGCTGGCTTCCAGAACGATCGGATTATTTGCCGCCTGATTATCTGAGTTATCGGTCACTGAAACGGAGAATGAATAAGTTGTATTAGGGCTAAGGCCGGCCACCACACAGGATTTTATTTCTCCTGATACCGCTGTTGTTATCTTTGTTATACCACCATAAGAGATGTTATAAACCAAAGCACCTGAATTATCCACAGCACCTAATAATAGCTCCACACTGGTTGCTGTTATAGTACCAACTTCAGCAGTAAAATCAGTTGGTGCCTCAAAATCCGGAGTACAACTACTACCAACGATATAAGACAAGTATTTAGTGACTGAAGCTCCACCGGCGTAAGCAAATTTGCATGCCAGGTTCAGCGTTTCTCCGGGTGTTTGACCTGAAAGAACAGTCGAGAATTTTTGTCCTTCAACATGGTCCATACTTTTCTCGGAGAATGGCTCCTGCACCCATAAATAAGCTATTAAGCCTAATTTTTCATCGAATAGTTCAAAGTTCACATGTACATCTGTTCCAACTGTTTCAAAGGTCGCTTCGTAACCCAGATCAAAGGTTCCCTGTTGTGCTTCAGTCGATGTTTCACTGCATGACATCACCTCTAAAAATGAAATATTGATCGCCTGAGAAGTGACAACAGCTCCTCCATCATCGCTTGCTTTAGCAGTGATCGCGTATTCTCCGGCATCACCTGTCCATAACATTGAATAGGGAGAAGATGTATCAGTACCTATTAAGCTGCCATTCTGATAAAATTCAACCTGTTGAATCGTACCATCCAGATCACTGGCACTGGCAGTAATAGTGATCTGATCTCCAGCCAGAAAAAAGTCACCTTCTTCCGGTGAAGTAACAGACACCATTGGTTCAATATTTTCAGTTGCACTTACAATTACCAATAATTCATCCTTATCATTGTAAGTTCCATTATCGACCTCCAGTTCAACAGCGTATATGCCCTCTTCCAAATTAGAAAGTACTGGTTGAACAGCAGCTGCATCATTAAATGTAATTACCGAAGGTCCGTATAGTTGCGTCCACTTGTAAGTTAAAGGTAATGCGCCAGGACTCTCACTTCCACTTGCATCGAGACTTGCTGATGAAGCAGGTAGTAATACTTTCTTGTTCCCTCCTGCAACTGCCACCGGCTGGTTATATGGCAAGGCTGAGGCGTATGTAAATGTCAGTTTACCCAGGTTCAACTCTCCACTATCAAAAGCTATTCGTAGTATATGCACTCCTTTCGTCAAGGGTATATCATTCACTGTTGCTGATGCCCAAGTGTCCCAACCATTGGTAGCATGAGTGGCTCCAACTGAAATATCATCACTGATCTTCTTACCATCTAATTCCAGATAAAAGGGACCACCACCATTATTATTTCCACATGCATATCTAAATGACAGATCATGTAAACCAGACTCTGCAACATCAATGGTGTATTCCATCCATTCACCACCTGAAATCCATCCTACTGTGGCTCCTTCTCCATTTACCTCAAGAACATCAACATATTCTTCAGACCGATATCCACCTTCATTATTAGCTGACAGATCATTATAAGCTATTCCCTGACCCGGGCCACCTTCAAAAACATCGTATTTGCCGGGTTCTATTTCACCTGGTATGGCAACAGGACTTCCCGTATAAGGTAATTGCCGACCTACCACTACAGACACGACATTGGTAACACCAAAGACTTCTCCATCATAAACTTTCGCATAAAACTTATGCACTCCTGCAGACAAGTTACTTACTTTTAATTCATAGGGTGCACTTGTTACTTCGCCGACCGAAGTACTTCCACTTAAGAACTCCACCTTGGTAGTGCTGCCGCTACCTAAAGTCACTGTCAGGTCAACACTTCCATTAACAAAGGCACTTGAAAAGCTGGAAGTAAGCGTTGCATCCACCTCCACATCTTTACTGGTTACCATAGTATTGGCAGGCACCATAAATGCGTATCCATCAGAGAATGTAACTGCGATATCCGTATTTGAATAGTTATGAGCCACATAGGTTATTTCACCGTTCTTATTGAATGCCACAGCCATCGGATAATCTGCGGTTATGGTTGTCTCAACGGTACCAAGGGCATTCATAGCATGAAGCCAGTAATAGGTCTGGGCATCGGATATACCAAACTTTAAATTTCTGTCGGGATAGGAGTTATACATTTGGATCGCTTCTGCCGGATCAATAAAAGCCAGGTATTCCCACATGACATCGTGCCATAAGTTTGGATTTTCTTCATTCCCTAAAATTCCAGTGTTTTGGGTGATCTCTGTCCAAAGCTTCTGCACGTAATTGGTGTTATGCCCAAGGTATAAGGATCCACCGTGTATCGGATACATTTCGATACCGTACGACGCTGCTATATCAGCAGTCCAGAATGTTCCATTATCGTATGAGTTACCCCATACCCGCGATACCAGGCTATACTGTTGTTCGGCTCTGAAGTTTCGCTCATACATATCAAACCAGTACTCTTCAATTGCGGTTTGCTCAGTTGTGTACAGATAAATTCCTAAATCTCTGATCTCATCATTTCCTGTTATGGTTCCCCAGTGTATCAATGACGAATGGAACTGCATACTCTCAGAAGTGGATTCCTGGTCGTTACCTTGCGGAAAACTTGCAAATCCATTGGCCCAGCAATGCCCGGCATATGGGCTGAAATTCCTTAGGAATGGATATTTATCGTGGTTCCTGTTTGGTGTTGAAGCATCATGAACAAGCATATTGATCATATCACCCCATTCTGCTGCCCAGCCAGGTTCATATTGCTCCATAAATGCAGCAGCATGAATAAAGTATCCCCAATGAAAATGATGGTCATTAATATTGCTATCCTGTCCGTGACCTGCCGGATACCCCAGCATAGCCGACCATGTATCATTGTAATAAAATAAGAAAGCCACCTCACCTGATTCGTATGTTAACCAATCCTCCAGCCTTTCTTTAACAGTCGCGATCATTTTATCACGCGATGCGGTGTTTCCCATTAAATCGGCTATGCGAGCGGTTTGGATCAAACGGTTCATCACCTGGCCCTCGTTATAAGAATCTGTCCATGTAGCTAATTCATCGTTCTCCAAAGCCTGCACCTTATCGCTTAACGCGCCCAGATCAAAACCGTCACTATAATTTGTAACATAAGGTAGTGTTGGCAAAATACCATGAAAGGTATTCTCTACACTAAAGGTGTTACCGGCTAACATTTTTAATTCTCCTCTGACAGACGCGTAAGATTCCTCCTCTGGCTGAGGTGAGTCAGAAGCCAGGTTAGCCCACTGATGCGGCAATAAGCCAATCAGCATATCTGTATTTGTTCCCTCTTTAACGTCTGTTTCTACAACAAAATCTGTTCTTAATACAGAATTTGTCTCATCAAAACTCCATGATGTGGTGGTATTAGTCGGAAATACGTAAGCATATTTCTTAAAATCGTTTGCAATAGTTGACAGATTCGTTGCAGATTGCGGGGCCATGGCTATTGACCAGTAGTTTTTCCCATTTAAGCTTGAAGTATAGTCACTTCCATTTGTTTCCCAGACACTTCCTGCCGGAGCATAGACTATAAAATCTGCATTACTGTGGGCATCTTCAATTAACAACATTTCCCCCGAAACAGTCACTGTACCATGGTTAACGGTAACACGTGCTATATCAGAAGCAGCTTTATTAAAATAAACAAATGGCATCCCAATACCGGCCGTAGCTTCAAAGTTATGTGTATCATTGGTCCAGTTCATTGTTACCGTCCAATCACTATGATCAGCAACAGTCGCTTTACTTGCATTTAAGTCTGTTACCCCAACAATAATAGGTTCCAGATCATCAAAAACACCCCATGGAATATAGCTGATAAGCAGGCCCGAATTAAGGGTTCTGAAGCCCATTGGATAGTTAAACAGGTTGTTGGCATGATCTTCTTTTACAAGCGTTGACCACCAATCATTGGTTGGCACAGGTTTACCCACGGCATTACCACTTAGCTGTGGTGTACCAGACGGATAACCATTACGACCGGCTTCATCAACACCGGGATGCTGAGTGGTATAGCTTCCACTTCCAACATTGACCACCTGTGCATGAAGATGATATACCGAACTTAATGCCAGTATCAGCATTAACGTACAAAATTTTTTCATGATCTTTTTCTTGAATTTATTAACTTTTACTAGCTGTATTTTACTGAATCAAATGCTTTCACATGGCGGAGATCAAACTAACAAAGTGACTATCTCAACTTTGAAAACTCCCTGATGTATCGTGTTATAACTTCTTATCTCCTATTCTTGTGTCATGTTAACTAAATGAAAACCAGTTTAACATCATTACACCTGAATTGAGTTTAATCCGTATCGTTTGCTTTCCTTTTAATAACTTAATTGATGCCTGAACCGTTTGCCAGGCTTCCGTTCCCCCCGTATTACTTAATAGTAAAGTATGATTTGGCAAGCCATCAATATTCAGGTCTATTTGCGCGCCATTTTCACTGGCATATCGAATATCAAATTCATATTCTCCTTCTTCGGGAGCCTCAATCTGATATTCCACCCAATGTTCTTCTTTAAAATCAAAAAGTTCTAAAGATTCATCTGAAGCATCTGTGCAAACACGAACACGAGGACCGCCTATCCACCCTTCATTACCTATACACTCGCTAATGCAAATGGAGCTATAGTGCTCTGCTTCTATTTTTTGCTGTGGTGTGTAATAGGTATTCTTGTCCATGGTGGACAACTGTGTATAAACCTTTCCCAGATCAGTTAATTCAACGGAAGTGGAATTCTTAAGAAGAAACATGTACGGAAAACTTTTCTCACTTTTTCCACCTCTTGGCAAGAACCAGGCGTAACGCTCAATTAATGGTTCACACTCCAGGTAGTTAATGACATCAGACATAAACATTTGTTGGTCTGCGGCTGTATATGTTTCTTCATTCAAACCATCCCATGCACAAAACTCCGTTAACCAAACTGGTTTGTTATATTTTTTAAAACGCTCTATATACCACTTAACTGCAGAAGGATGTGACATATAGCAATGAATTGAAATGGCATCCACTTCATCAATTGGCACTAAAGTAAAAAACTCGTCGAGCCAGGTGACAGGGTCATGATACCCCTCTAATGTCCCGTAGTTCATAGCCGGCGAAATGACCTTCAGACCAAGCTCACTGGCTATTGATTTGATATCCGGCCATTTATCTGCTACTTCCCGGGGCGTCATGTTGGCCTGATCGACCAGGTTAGGTTCGTTGATGGCCAGTAAATAGCTGCAGTCCGGATTGCGCTTTACATAGTCCCTCAGCACCTCCTTATCAATTCCATTCCAGGCCATAGGACAAAAATCAACGGCTTTCTCCCTGGCCACTTTATCAAACATTTCATCTTGTGCCGGAGCCCAGTTATAGGACCATGAAATGCCTTTGCTCAATACGTTAATATCATCTACAAACTGATAACCAAATGATACTCCCCTTTTAGGACTCTTCGCCTGTGAAACAATGGCTTTAGCTGTACTGCCCTTTTCATTCGGATGAATACACGATGAAAGCAGCGTTACGACCAATGCGATATAAATACAGGAGGTTTTCATTATTAGGTATTTTAGATATGTCATTTTAAAACTAAAGAAATCTGAGCCAGTTGATACACGTTTTTCCGTCAGCTACTTTTAATCTGAGGGTCTGTTGTCCTTTATTGAGTTTAACAGGTATGATTGCAGTATTCCATACATAATCCTGGGAGGTGTTAATTAAAGTGGCAGATCCCTTTAATTCACCATCACTATATATTTCCAGGTCAGTATCAATAAATGTAGCATATCGAATATGAAGCTCATATGTTTTGTCTCTATCAACCTGAATTTGATAGTCAACCCATTGACCATTCAGGAAATTATATAGCTCCAGAGTTTCGCTGGGAGCATCGCTCGTTAATCGTAAAGCCGGCCCGTTTGTCCATCCGGCCTTACCAATACTTTCAGTAATACAGATATCTGAGTAGTGTTCAGCTTCAATTTGTTGTTGTTCCACATAGAATATACTCTTATCGAAAGCAGACATCTGATTATAGATCATACCCAACTCGGTTAGCTCCACCGGATAAGAATTTTTTAAGAGTGACATATAAGGAAATCTGTCATGCCCGCCTCCTGATCGTGGTATAAACCAGGCATAGCGTAATATATCAGGGTCATTCTCCAGGTAGTTAAAAGCCTCGGATAAATATTTTCGTTGACTATCGGGTGTTACATGTCCGTCCCAGGCGCAAAACTCGGTAAGCCATATTGGTTTACCATATTTTTTAAAGCGCTCCACATAAGATTTCAGAGCTGAAGCACTCGGCATATAACAATGAATAGCGATGCCTTCTATATCTTCTATGGGTATCAATGTAAAGAACTCATCCAACCAAACAATTGGATCGTGATACCCCGACAATGTTCCGTAATTCATTGCCGGTGAAATAATTTTAAGCTTATATTTTTGAGCAACTTCTTTTATAGCAGGCCAGCGCTCGGCTGCTTGAGAAGGTGTCATATTGGCCTGATCGGTGAGGTTTGGCTCATTAAATGCCAGCAGGTATTCGCATGCCGGGTTACGTTGCAGGTATTCTGCTAAAACAACTTCATCAATGCCATTCCAGGCCATTGGACAAAAGTCTATTTCATGTTCAGTCATTACCGCCTGGTAGCTTATATTTTGAGATGGTCCCCAATTATAAGACCATGAAGTACCTGGACTTAATGCCAATACATCTTCTTCAAACTGAAAAGAAAATGAGACACCACGCTTTACACTTTTACCCTGGTAAACCGGTTCACGTGGGACGTACTTATCGGTGTCATCAGACTTACAGGCAGTCAGCAATGACACCACAAACAATAGTAAAGCAACAGTTCTCATTTTTATATATTATTGTAATTGATAAACCTTAATGTAATCCACCTGAAACAACACCGGATTTTCAAACATGCTATCATCAACTCCATGAGCCCCCCCCCAGGTACCACCAATAGCCAGGTTGATAATGAAGTAGAATGGGTCATTGAACGGCCAGTCGCCTGAATCCTGCAATTGGGCTGTTTCGCCAAATGTTTTTGTTTTTACTCCATCCACATAAATGTGAATACGGTCATAGCCCATAAACTCTTTTTCGACCCACTCCATTGTAATGATATGCCAGTTATCGGCAGCAGGCTCATCCAGGCTTTGACTTCCGTGCATATTCTGACCATTCATGCCATTTTTATTGGCTGTATGTAAAGCACAGTGAAATGTATTCGGATCATATCCAACGTGCTCCATGATATCAATTTCACCGGCCTGGGGCCATCCACCATAACCCAGCATCCAGAATGCCGGCCATGTTCCGCGCCCTTTAGGTACTTTTAAGCGCACCTCTACTTTTCCATAGGTAAAGTCTTTTTTGTTTTTACTAACAATGCGGGCCGATGTATACTGCTTTCCACTGTACTCTTCTTTCCTGGCCTCAATGGTTAATAAACCATCTTCAACCCTAAGGTTATCTGTGCGGTCTGTATAATATTGCAACTCCTGGTTTCCACCCCCACTGCCATTGACCTCATAGGTCCAGTTATCAGGATTAAGGGAGTTACCGTCAAAATTCTCTTCCCAAACCATTTCGTAACTGCGTTCTGGTACGGTTACCACACAAGTAGCGGAATACTCTCCCATTGTTGCCGTAACATTTGCCGTTCCGCTTGCTAAAGCCGTCACATTGCCGTGAAATACATCGATGACAGTTTCATCATTCGAAGACCATATGACCGGTGCTGATACAGAAGGTGCCTGAGTTACCTGTATAATTGATTTTTCGCCCACCTCTAAAGTCATCTCATTGTGACTCAATTCAAGTTCTTTCAGTTCATCTACATTATCTTCAGAACAAGATGCACTGGATAATATCAATAGCGATAACACTAATATAAAAGCTGACAAATGTTGCATTGTAGTTATTTTTGTTTGAGTAATTAATTGGTAAAGTCGCCACTGAAAGAAGCTAAAGAACAACAGCATTTAACCATTATACATCAGCAACTTTCAGTAACTACTTTTGAAACACGACGGGTTCTACCCCTCTTCTTTATTCAGTTGCAGCAGGCTTTTTATAAAAGAAAGCCGCATCAAAATCCATTGTTGTACCCTGTACGCCACCGGCAAGGAAAGCAAACACATTCGTATCGTTAAATGTCTGGTTGTAGAATACACCCAGCTCTCTTAATTTACTTGCTGGAATTTCAATGGAATTCCACTCACCATCACGGGTAAAATCTTTGTAAGCTTCGAAAATCGTTCCTCCATCATTGAAATCCTCAGATCCAACGCAAATCTTAGCTTCTGCAGTACCATCGCTGAAAATAAGAAGGTATGAACTACTTTCCTGTGCACTCTTCATTCCAATATGGAATACATAATCATCAGGATTAGCATACATATCAGTCAAATCAACCTGTGCATAATCAGGACCTACGAAATAACCGGCACCTGACCATCCGGCACCACCTACGATCAGGCTCACCCAACCTTCTGTATGACCATAGAAGTTAGGCCCGTTAGATGTTCCACCGGTAAAGGTTCCGTCCCAAACGTAAAGGAATTTATTCTCATCATCAGGACGTACATCATTGATCACTTTATCCTGGATTGCAGTATAAGATGTTTCATCAAGTTGTACGATGGTGTAATTTGAACCTTTAAGTGTTTCGTGCAATGGAATTGGTTTAGGTGTTACAGTTACTGCACAACTTGCTGTAAAAACACCGTGTGCCGCAACAATTGTAGCATCTCCTTCGCTTAGTGCTGTTACAACACCTTCGTTTACAGCAGCTACACTTGGATCTGACGAACTCCACGTAATTGCACCATCTGCTTCAGCCGGTAGTAAACTAGCCACCAGGTTAGCTGTTTGTTCAACCTCAACCTCAAGGGTACTCTGATCGATGGCAATACCTGTCACTTCAATCTTAGGATCATCATCACTACCTCCGCAGCTAGCCATAAAAAGGGCTACAAAACCTGCTAATAAAAATTTGATTGCATTTGTTTTCATAGTCATAAAACTTTAATTATTACTAATTTGTATGTATTCTTAATAGAATGGATTTTGCTCCATTGGATTTAATTCGATCTCTTTACTTGGTATAGGCAATAGCTCATGTTTACCGGCGATAAACTCAGCCATGTGGCTTTGTGCTTCTGGTGTTTCAGTAGCTTTGTAGGCGTCCATCACTTCTTTGGCAATACCCCATCGGCACAGATCATACCAGCGGTGGCCTTCCATGCCTAGCTCTACTCGGCGCTCATGACGAATCGCTTTCCTTAAATCATCTTGTGTATCTGTATAACCATTATAGTTCGGGAATTCGGGCAGAATACCTGCATCACCATGGCGTGCGCGTAACCTTACTTCTTCCAATGCATTTTTGGCATCTGTCAGATTACCTTTTTCACAGCAAGCCTCAGCATACATCAATAGTACATCTGAATAACGGATATCCTTACGGTTCAATGGACCACGTGCATGATGTGATATTTCAATGGCCATACCATCGCTGTCGTAAAAACCTGCTTTACGATTAAGATATCTTGAACCCAGGTAGATCTCCTGCTCAGGATTCTCGATTTGATCATCTGTCGGATTCAGGATGGTTGCATCGCGTCGTGGATCGTTCGCTTCATATTCATCATATAAATTCTGAGTTGGCTTGTTAAATCCCCATCCACCACCTAATAAAGAAGAGCGTGAGCGGGTTAAAATAATAGAGAATGTTCCGCGGGTAAAGCCATTACCGCCTTCTCCGTTTGATCCACCGTAATCGCCTGTCGGATCATCTGCATATTGGACCTCAAAAACTGACTCCCATCCATTTTCTTCAGGCAAAGTAAAATTATCGGCATAATTGCCTAATAAACCATATTCACCATCTCCAATTATTTTTCGACCCCATGCTTCAGCTTTATCATAATCCTTCGTGTACAAACTAACCTTTAATAACATAGCCTGTGCGGCGCCTTTGGTTGCTCGTCCCTGCTCCTCATCGGCATATTCACTTTTGTGCCACAGCAAAGATTCCGCTTCTTCCAAATCACTTACTATCAAACCATAAACCTCTTCAGCACTTGCACGTGGTTGCTGCCAGTCATTTGCTGATTCAATCACATAATCAACCTTTGGAACCCCTCCGAATACCCGTACCAGGTTGAAATAGTAGGTTGCTCTTAAGAATTTTAACTCACCCAGTAAACGCTTCTGCATTCTTTCATTCATGGCAGAATCTACTTCCAATAGCGGAATTTCTCTAAGTCCCAGATTACAGCGCCCGATACCCTGGTACTGTGCCCTGTAATAATCCAGTAATAATCCATTGTTAGCTATCGTTTTGAAGTTTTCCATGTCATAGGCATCTGCCATATCACTGATGTTCTGACCTCCTTTTAAGGCATCATCTGACATGATATCTCCGATAAAGAAATTACTGTAGTAGGTATAGTTATACTCCCATGATAATGGCACATAGGCCGCGTTGGTTGTATAGATACCTGACTCGCCTGAGATGAAATAATCTTCCAATTCCGTAACAGCCGGAGATGGCTCTGTGAGCCATGATTCACATGAACTGAACAGGATCGCCAGCAGAGCTAAAGCAAGCGTATATATATATGTTTGTTTCATTGTTTATATTTTTAATCGGATAATGAATAACTGTCTGAAAATCGTTTAGAAGTCGAGGTTAACACCAACAGTGAATGTTCTGGCCTGTGGGTAGTTTCCATAGTCAATTCCACTTCCTACTTCCGGATCATAGCCAGAGTAATCTGTTATGGTGAATATGTTACTTCCACTCACATACAACCTGCAACGTGAGATATTCGCCTTTTCAGTTATTCGCTTTGGAATGGTATAACCTAACTGAAGGTTTTTTAATCTCAGATAAGCACCACTTTCTACTAAACGGTCAGATGTTTCACGGTTCATTGGATTACCAACCGGGCTTGGAATGCTCCCATCGGGGTTTATAAGCTGTGTCCAGTCAACGCCATAGCTTTCCATACTTTCTTTCATTGTGTCTGAATAATCGACCCACACATCGCGCATCGTTGTGCTTAATGTTGACTCATTACCAGATCCTTCGGTACGATGGAGAACTGCATTATATATTTCGTTTCCATATACACCCTGAAAAAACACCTGTAAGTCAAATCCCTTATATTCAGCTTCCAGGTTTAAACCGTAGGTTAGCCATGGAAAAGGATTTCCGATATCTGTTTTGTCAAAATCATCTATTTTTCCGTCAGGCACTCCCTCTGGTCCGCTGATGTCTTTATAACGTGCATCTCCTGCATGAACACCAATTTCTTCAGGACTGTATGACCAAAGGTGATCCAAAGCTTCCTGATCAGACTTATATACACCTTCGAACTGATACCCCCATAGTGTATAGAGAGCTAAACCTTCATCGCTCAATGTGCGGTCTCCATATACAGGACTACCACCATTCAATGCTGTCAACTCATTTTCAATGAATGATACGTTACCACTTATTGAATAAAACAGATTACCGGCTTTTCTTTGATGTCCAAGAGATAACTCAATACCCTGATTCCTTACTGTACCTACATTTGCTAATGGATCGAAACGGTTACCAACCTGTGCAGGCGCTTTCACTCCTAACAACATCTCCTTGGTATCACGGATAAATCCATCCAGACTACCATTGATAAATCCGTTACCGAAGGCAAAATCGATCCCCGCACTCAACTGCTCGGTTGTTTCCCATTTTCCGCCTTTGTTTGCATAAGTTAGAACCGCCGCTCCATTAGCAAGTGTTTGTGAATATCCAAATGGGTATCCTGTAAATACATTATTTGATTCAAACATGGTTGTAGCAAAGCTGTTGGATGCAATTTTATCGTTACCTATTTGCCCCCAACCAAATCGTACTTTTAAATAATCCAGAGACTCAAATTGCTGCATCCAGTTCTCTTCACTCAAACGCCACGCAACTGCCATTGAAGGAAAGTAGCCCCAAACATTTTCAGGAAACTTACTTGAACCATCGGCCCTGAAATTCAAAGTAAGCAGGTAACGTTTATTGAAAGAATAATGCAGACGTCCAAGTAATGAGAACATACGCGTACGTCCTACATTATCACTTGATTCGGTTTTATCTTCTGTTGTTTTAGACAGGTACCAGTTCGATTCAACAGGGTTAAGGATTGATGCACCTGCTCCTCCCATACCGTAGTTTTCCCATTGTTCTGTTGTTTGACCAGCCATCAATGAGATACTGTGACGATTAATATCTAAATTATAGTTGGCAATATTCTCAATAATCAAAGTACGATAATGCTGCATATTACTTGACAGAAAGTTCTTGTTTCGCTTATCGTAATCGGAATACTGATATTCATCACCGAAGCCACGGTAACGATTATTGGCCAGATCCATACTGATGGCTGAGCGCCATTTAAGATTCTTGATCGGAGTTAACTCAACATACATATCACCCACCCAACGTTCAGTAATACTCTCGGGGTGATTATGTGTTACCATTGAGAACGGGTTAGTCACATTCTTGAAATTAGACGCTGCTGAAATCTGTCCCCCTAAGTTCTGACCAAGCTTATTGATCGAGCCTTCGGGGTAATGTGTCGGGTCCCACGGCGCCATTGCAATAGCACCTGATAGAATAGATGCTCCCGGACTAGAGCTGTTATGCATTGCATTTCGCCCTGTAGCATTTACAAAAGCAAGGTTTTGTCCGACTTTCAGCCACTTGTTAACCTGTAAAGAACTATTAATTCGTAATGTTAAGCGCTCAAAGTTAGAGCCCTTTATAGTACCATCCTGATTAAAATAACTGGCACTCATGACATATGTGCTGTTCTCACTTCCTCCACTGATGGATAAGTAATGGTCTTGTATAACAGCATTCTCCTGAAATACCTCATCCTGCCAGTCGGTCTCCACCGAAGCATAATCCATTCCATAGGGATTTGCATCTGTTTTTAGCAAGGGAAAGTAAGGAGAGTCTCCCACATTCAGCTTCATCCAGGCATTGAAGCCTTCTTGCTGGTACAAGGCAATTGAAGATGCTTTTGGATTAATGCGCATCAACGTTTCGGCAAACTCATCACGTTGCATTAAATCCAACTTATTCCAGCGGTTCTGCACACCTACATAAGAGTTTAAAGTGACGTTGGTCATACCTTTCTTACCCTTCTTGGTTGTGATAAGTATAACCCCATTGGCGCCTCTTGATCCATAAATAGCTGTTGATGAAGCATCTTTTAAAACTTCTGTTGATTCAATATCATTGGGACTCAGGAAAGAGATATCTTGTACGATCATTCCATCCACCACATAGATCGGTGCACTATTATTAACTGTTCCGATACCGCGAATACGAACGACTGCGGCTTCACCCGGTTGACCACTATTGGCGTTAACAGTCACTCCTGCAACTTTTCCCTGTAAGGCCTGGTCTAAACCGGCAGCAGGTGTCTTTTGCAGATCATCAGCCTTTACTGAAGCCACTGCTCCAGTAAGATCACTCTTTCGCATGGTACCATATCCAACAGCAACTATTTCGTCAATTAATATATTATCCTCCTCCAGCTGAAGGTTCAAAACCATATTATTACTGGTTATTTTTCTCTCAAGAGCTTTAAAGCCAATCATAGAAATGGCGATTGTGCTCTGAGGTTCAACTGTTAGATTGAAATTTCCATCAAAATCAGTGATGGTTCCCTGTGCGGTTCCTTTTACAATAATAGCAGCTCCGGCAATCGGCAATCCATCTGACTTACCGGTTAATGTTCCACTAATGGTCCATTGTTCCTGCGCATACAGACTAAGCGATACTATAGCTGCTATTAACAAACTAAAAATGCGTTTCATTAGATTCTTTCTACTTGGTTATCGAACTCTTTATCCCCATCAGAAATCTGATTGGATTGCAAGAATATTATCGTCCGATCCAATACCCAAATGTTCGAGGTAGACTTACGCTCAACATACCCAAATAACAGGTAGACAACGCTACAACACGCTATGCTACAAGATTGATTCACTGCCCTTTACAAAACCAAATAAATCCATTAAAAGTTAGACTATTTTGAGGCTTCATCAGGGATAAAAACCACCACAAAGGATGATTTAAATGGTGAATAAAATTCGTGTAAAATACGCGGGAAGCAAAGCATTAACTTTACGCATGAGCCTATTGGGTAATCATCCATAAAATAACGCACAGGTACTATGGTAACGAATAGTGATTGGCGGATACCGATCCATAAGATCAGGCAAAAAATTAAAGCATAAAAAATGCCGGACATAGCAATGCCCGGCAATATTTAGCTATTAAAGAATTCTCCTATTTTTTAATAAGCTTTGTTGTTCCTGCAGTTCCGTCAACCATTACTTTCATAATATAAACCCCTTTATTTAACAAGCTAATGTCTATTGAGGCATTGTTGGTGCTTAATATCTCACTGTGCACACAATTGCCACTCAGGTTGTATACCTGCACAGATTCGATGGTTTTAGGAGAGTTGATATTGACAATATCAACCACAGGGTTTGGATATACCGAAAAATCAGCATCTACCTTAGTTTCAATATTAGTTGCAGTTGATTTCCAAAAATATAAGTTATCAAAATAAACAGTTCCATTTCCGGTTACCTTAAACTGATGAGCCGCTGTTAAATCTCTACCTGCGTCTGCGTAATAACTTAAAGGAATATCCACACTCACCCATTGACCTGTTGTAATACCTAATTCGGTATCAACATTGTATGAATTTTCACCGCCTGCGATCAGATAAAGTTCCAAAGCAGTCGCATTGCTGGTCCAATAATCGAAGTGCAAATATTCCATAGCCGATACATCAGTGTTTGCATATACTGTACCCTGGTAATCTAACTGACCATATTTAAGTGTATTGTTACCATCAAGTTGCATCTCTTCATAAACAGTAGACTGTCCCCAGCCCGGATTAAGATCTATGGCAATATTTGTAGCATAAGCATCACTGTATACCGAAATCACATTGGCTTCTGCTAATGAAGGTGCTGGTGCTGCATCACCCGGTATTGAAGCCTCAAAGCTGATAGTATACGTTTGTTTTGTTGTTCCATCGGCCGCAGTTACTTCAATTGAGGTTGTTCCTGGTATTCCACTTGCCGGAGTTACATCATATGTAGCTGCAGCATTAGAGGTTGTAGCATCAACAACAGGAACAGTAGTAGTACCATAAACCAAATCAACATTATAGGCAGTTTTTAAACTATTAAATCCGTCAATCACCTCTCCATCAATTGTTATTTCACTTAATGAAGCATCTGTTCCGGCTGCCTGCGGTTCTCTCCAGAAAAACAGGTTATCGATATATACCGTACCGTTACCTTCTGTTTTAAACTGAGAAACCATACTTAAATCAGGTGATGTATAGTGAGTGAGAGGAATATCAAGGCTTACCCATTGCCCTGTTACAATTCCGCTACCATCTGTTGCTACGTTATAAGCATTTTCCTGACCACCACCGATCAATGAAAACACCAGTGCAGTGGCATCTGTTGTATAATAATTGATGTGCAGATATTCCATGGCTGTAACATCAGAAGAGGTGTAATCCATACCCTGATAGTTCAGGTTTTCATACTTAAGTGTATTATTACCATCCAATTGCACTTCGGTAACTACTGTGGATTGATTCCACCATGGATTTAAATTAGTAGCAATACTCGTGTATGAATCACTGTATACCGAAAGTACATCAACTGCATCATGTCCGGGGACAGGTGCTGCAGGAGCCTGTATAGTAAAATTGACATTATAGGTCACAGTCGTTACACCGTCTTCTGCGGTCACGACTACTGTTGTTGTACCCGGCAACGCCCCGGCAGCATTGACAACTGCACCTGCAGCTGCTTTTGTGGTTGTTGCTGTAACTGTTGGTACAGTAACTGTACCGTCTGGTAATGCAATATTATAATCCAATATACCCGGCTGAAAACCTTCAACAGTGCTGCCATCTACCTGCAAGTCACTTAAGGTAGCCACTGAAGTTTCATCAAGCGTTCCATACACTTCAAACTCCCATAAGCTATATCCGTAACCAGTTCCTCTTGTTGTACCATGCATTCTAACATAGCGAGCGCTCACAGAAGCAAATGTAATATCATCAACACCACCATCTCCTGCTGACTCCGTAAACACAGTTGTCCAATTAACGGCATCACTTGATACATCTACTGTATAGGCACTTGCAAATGCTCCTTCCCAATTCAGTTTCACGCCGGTTATACTGTATACTCCGGTCAAATCAACATAGATCCACTGAGGATCCTCAAATGCTGACTCCCAGCGTGAGGTCCCATCGCCATCAAAGGCATTATTGGCAGGCTGACTAGCCGTTGAAGCTGTACCCGTTTTGTTAAGCGCAACGTTTTGTGCAAATGTGAATGAAAACGTTAATAGTAACGTCAATAAAAAAGTAATTTTTTTCATATTAATTTAGTTTAAATGATTTAAGGAATAGCGGCTCCATGAACATGGAAGCAGCCATTTTAAAAACTAAATCAACGTTATTACTTTCAGACAGGACATCAAAAAAAAGCCTGTTGACTAACTCTCAACATTCAAAAGAAAGCTGTCAAAAATCATACAACAAGATATGCGAAGGTTCTGTATATCTGAATATTATAAAAACAAACTAAATTTAGAAATTACGAATAAACTGATCAAGGTCGGTCTGCTGGTCCAGATCTAATTTTTTACGAAGACGATAACGGTTGGTATCCAAACTTCTTGGAGTAATATTCATCAGGTTGGCAATTTCTTTCTTGTCAAGGTTAATCCTGATGAACGAAAGCGTCCTGACATCATTCGAAGTAAGTGTTGGATAGACATCAGTAAGGCGATTTATAAAGTCTTGCTGAACCTCAGAAAAAAGCTTATGAAATAAGAACTCCTTCTTCTCATTGTTGACTTCATCACTGATCATGTTCACGAATCGCTGAGCATCCTGATTCCGCATGGACTCCAATCCGTCTTTTAATTTATTCAGGAATTCATTCTTGTGACTAATGATCTCGGTATATTGGAGCAGTTGCTCATTTTTCATCTGTAAGGTTTCACTCGCCTGTGCCGACAACATGTCCTGCTTCTGCCTGTTAAGCTTTCCCTTATTTATGGCTGTCATGATCAAAACAACAACCGATAGAATCAATAAAAATCCTCCAATGATTGGTAGTATCACCCAGAATGTCTGGTACCAGAGTTTATCTATTTTAAACGCAAGTTCAGCATCAACAGGATTACCTCCATTTAAACGGGATTGGATCGATAAGGTATATTTACCTCCTTTAAGGTTTGAAAAAATAGCCTCATCGGACACACTCCATTCACTCCACTCTCCAACAGGTAATAATCTGTATCTGTACTCAACTTCATCATAGTTTGATTTATTAATTCCAAATCGAAACTCAATACTTTTATTGCCCTTTCCCAGATATACTCTTTCCTCATTATAGGGATAATACTTTTTACCTGCTTTTTCATTTAATACATTCACCGATGAAATAACAGGTTGACTGCTTTTATTGAAAGTAGAGCTAAAATTCAGATCAAAAACAACAAGACCACGATCGGTGGCCAGCACTAATTCTTGTTTATCAACTTCAATGAATTGATGGTACTCCACAATATCATTTGACAAGGACTTGAGTATGGCATCATATGAATGAATATTACCATCAGACAAAAGCATTTTGAGTTTAATCTCATCATCACAGATATAGGCAACCGAGCGACCATCTTCGCTATAATCAAGAGCTGTTAATCCTTTGCATGCTATTTGATCCAATAAAGGCTCATGAGTTACTTCAAACCGCTTGTTTTTATAGGCCATTATCTGGTTTCCATCATCGAAAAACAAACCATTACTGGTATCGTATAAATGTTTAATGTCATTGAATTCCTCCTTTATCACCTTTAAGTTCTCATCCAATGATAATCGATACATTTTCTCGTTCTTAATTTCTGCCCATATGCAATTGTTTATCGCATCATATGCCAGCTTCTCATTCCCCCATATTTCCAGGTTTTTGACATAGTGAAAACGTTTGCCATCATGACGGGCCAAAACAAGACCATAGTAGGTGGAAAGGATGTAATGATCAGTGCCTTTAAAGTGAACAATATCAAGAAAACCACCAATCATAAACGCTGGTTCAGCCTTATCATCTTTTAATTTATATAAGCCCCTGTTATGGCAAATGTACAACTCATCGTTTATTGCTCGAAGTTTCCATACCTGACCTTCAATGTTTTCAATTGTTTGTGGCACTCCTTGTTCTGAAAGACGATATACACCTTTATTAGTGCCGACATATGTTTGACCCTTGTAAACCTTCTTAGTAAAGGTGGCAGCACCTTTAAACACATAATTCACTGCGCTTTGCAGTTCCACCTTTGCAACACCATAATCCAATCCAAGCCACACATTCCCCATTTTATCAGTAGCCATTGACAGCACTGTATTATCGATAAGGCCGTGACCCGAATTAACTATCGTTTTTTGATCGCCATTATTGTCGCATTGAATAAAACCGGCAGATACAGTTCCAAGGCAAATATTCTCATTGTCATATGACAATCCTGTAAACAAGGTATTTTCTCTTAATGATTCAGGAATTAAAACGGGCTTAAATTCTTTTCCATCAAATTGAAAAACACCTCCTTCGAAGAAAACCAGGTACAATAAGTCATTATGCACAAACATCTTCCGTACTTCCTGCTTTGCATTTTTCTCGAAATAAGCCACTTTTTTAAATTCCCTGTTGGATAAATACCCAAAGTAACCATCTCTGTCTGAAAGCCATAACTTACCATTCCAAATGCACATTGTCCAGAATGCTTCGGACATTTTATTTAATGTGAATTGTTTTGTGAGTTTATTATAAAATCCAATACTATACTCTGTTTGAAAAACAATGTCTGTGGCTGTTGATGCGATATTCCATACCTGCTCTCCTTCCAGATTATATAGGTTTTTATATTGAAGTTGTCCGTTATGCTTTACAAAAAAACCTATCTCCGCTCCACCACACCATACTGTATCATTTTCGGCAAGAACAGCTCTTAGATAAAGACCTTCCTCTGTCTTAACATGTTTCCACTCACCATATATATTGCAAAGTAAGCCAGCTGAATTGGCGAAGTAAACAACGCCTTTATCATCGATATCAATGTCCCAGTTTTGACGACCGGCCCCATAATCATCCTTAGTGAATGATGTTACATTGGGCAGATAGTGCTGTGCATTTATTTGTAAAAGCAAGCAATAGGCTATAAAAAAGGTAATAAATAGTCTTTGCATTAATGGTGATTTTATTACAAAGATAACAGCCTCTTTATATTAGAGAAGAAAAAATGCGATTGTGAATGATTATAGCTTAGTATTCTTTGCTTTTCAACATGCAGCCTATAAAGAAACTACATACCGAATCAACTATTCAAAGCTTTTCCAGTGTAAATGTAAAAGTTATTGAGTAATACCTAAGGCTTATCAACAAACTATGCAAAGAGACTGTCTCCTGGGAGATGGTCTCTTTTTTAATGAATTATTACCCAGCGGATAACTAACAAAGATGGTCCATAATCATCCGATGAGTTGACAATTCAGTCTATTCCTGTTGCCAGTTATATTCAGCCTTTCTTAGTCGGTCCATTATTGCTTTTCCAATGCCTTGTTCTTCTACCGGTTCTGCAATAATTACATCAATTTCCTTATCATCTTCGAAAGTATGCATGGCTTCAAACATATTCACAGCGTATTCCCTCAGGTCATTTGCTTTAGAAACATTGATCACCTTTTTAAAGCTACCCTCCAAATTGCCGGTAAATGAAATAAGCCCGGCTTTTGATCTGTCCAGATCTGAACTTACATTATCAGCGATTAAGAACCTTTTCTTAGGGCTGTAATGGGATTTAAGCATACCGGGAGCAGATAACTTATCAATTTCAGAGTTTCCATCAAAGGGAACAACTTGCTCTAATTCCTCCTGAGTAATGATCCCGTTTCTAAGTATCTGAAAGCCTTTATCTGTAAGCTTGATAATGGTTGATTCTATACCTACGGTAGTTTTACCTCCATCCAAAATATAATCAACATCAGGCAATTGCTTTCTTACATGTTCAGCTGTTGTAGGACTGATTCTTCCAAACTTATTGGCGCTCGGCGCTGCAATGGGACAACCTGATCTTTTAATTAACTCAAGAGCCACTTTATTGTCAGGCATTCTTATGCCGACTGTTGGTAAGCCTGATGTTACAATATCAGAAACAATATCGCTTTTAGGCATCACAATGGTTAAGGGGCCTGGCCAAAATTTCTCCGCTAACTTCAAAATCCTTTCGTCGGGACCTGAAGTAAGCTTATTTAATTGATCTAAATCTGCAATATGCACGATGAGCGGATCAAATGATGGTCGCTCTTTTAGTTCAAATATTTTGGCAACAGCTAATGGATCCAGTGCATTTGCGCCTAAACCGTATACAGTTTCCGTCGGAATTGCGACTAACTTTCCATCTTTTATATATCGTGCTGCAATATCTAAATTAGTATCTAACATGTCTGTTCTGTCTTGAATTAATGGTCCCGCCCTAATGCTGAGCTGCTTATTAAGCTTTTAACTTACCCGATTTCTCTATTACGATCTCTTTAAGCTCTTGTTTGTATTCAATAATTTTATTCAGTACCGTTTCATCTGTTGCCGAAACAATTTGTGCCGCAAGAATACCTGCATTTTTTGCTCCATCTAATGCTACAGTAGCAACCGGTACTCCCCCCGGCATTTGTAAAATCGATAAAACAGAATCCCAACCATCTATGGAGTTGCTTGATTTAATTGGCACTCCAATAACAGGTAGTGGAGATATTGCAGCAACCATTCCTGGTAAATGTGCTGCGCCACCTGCCCCGGCAATTATTACCGCAACACCACGCTTGTGTGCATTTGATGAAAACTCATATAACTTTTCAGGAGTACGATGCGCAGAAACAATATCAATTTCATAAGCAATATTGAATTTTTCAAGCATTTCGGCCGCTTGTTTCATAATGGGTAAATCTGAGTCTGACCCCATTACAATACTCACTACTTTTTTCATGACTTTACCTTAATTAATTGTTTTACTTTTTCTGCTTTATTTAATGCACTTTCCAATGTTGAAGATAAAACGGTTACGTGGCCCATTTTCCTGTAAGGCTTGGTTATCTTTTTTCCATATAAATGAATTTTTACACCTTCAATTGCCATGCTTTCTGTTAGCCCTTCATAAATGACCGGCCCTTCAAACCCTTCTGCCCCTAAAATATTTATCATTACCGATGGAAGCTTAGGATTTGTACTACCAAGTGGTAAGTTCAATATGGAGCGCAGATGCTGCTCAAATTGCGATGTAATAATGCTTTCAATGGTATGGTGTCCGCTATTGTGGGTACGTGGTGCCATTTCATTCACAATCACTTCTCCCTTAGTGTCTATAAAAAACTCAACAGCCAACAGTCCTTCCATATCCAGCAATTCAATAATCCTGCCTGCAAAAGTAATTGCTTTTTCTGATTGTTCAACTGAAATTGATGAAGGACAAATTAATTTATCAACAAGATTGGCAGCAGGATCAAACAGCATTTCAACGACAGGGTAGCATTTTACCTCGCCACTTTTGTTTCGGGCAACAATAACCGAGATCTCTTTTGCTATTTCAACTTTTTCTTCAATAAGCGATGCACCGGGCAGTAATTTCGGAAAATCATCTGAATTATTCAGAACTGCTACGCCACGACCATCATATCCACCCTTTCGCAATTTTTGAACCAATGGATAGTTAAGCTGACCTTTTTCTATATCTTCTTTAATTGAAGATTCTGAATCGTAAAGTTTAAACGGTGATGTCGGAATGCCATGACTTTCATAAAATTGCTTCTGCAGACCTTTATCTTGTATGAGTTCCAGTATATCGGGGTCAGGCAAAATCCTTACACCTTCTGCCTTAAGCCTTTTAAGTGCTTCTATATTTACATTCTCTATTTCAAAGGTTAATACATCAACCATTTTCCCAAACTCATAAACTGATTCAAAGCTTAGGTTGTCGCCTTTGATGTAATGTGAAGCAATGCTCCTGGCCGGACAATTTTCATCATTATCCAATACATATGTAATGATATTCCACTTACCGGCTTCCTGTATTAACATTTTACCAAGCTGCCCACCTGCAATAATCCCCAGTTTCAAATTAGAAGTAACTAATTTCTCCATAATATCTATCTCTTTATCACACTCATTAACTTATTATTTACCTGAGTTCGACATTAAATCTCAACCTTCTTGCCAGGTGATGATGACGAACCTGGATACTCACAGCTTGCATAAGCAACCATGACAAACATTAAGCAACAATAAATCAGCACTTTTTCCATGTTTTCTCTGCGCACGAAAGTAATACTATTTTCTCTGATCCTGGGGCACAATATTTAATGTTACTTAATAATCGAATTATATATTTAATATCACTAATATCACACTCCCCTCTCCTACTGATCCTTAGACAACATTTAGTTTTTTAAACTTGTTTAATCAGATTGAATATTTTAATATTATTTAATTATTAATGTCCAAATTCAATAACATTTAATATTTCAGTATATTTGAAATTTCAATCATACATGACAAATGGAAAGACTTGGTGAAAGAATCAAAGAAAGAAGAGAAGCTCTGGGCTTATCTTTGGGAGAGTTAAGTAATGCTGCGGGAGTTAGTGCCAGTTTACTTTCACAAATTGAACACAAAAAAGCATCACCATCATTAAATACCTTAAAATCCATTGCTAATTCCCTCAATACCACAATAGGCGCATTAGTAGGTGAAAAAGATACCATTAATAGAAATCCGGTTGTTCGTCACAATAAAAAGAAGCTTATTAAACAAACGGAATATGGCGCCATTCTTTACCAGATATCTGACTATAGTCTGGTACAAAGCATTGAAACCTACCTTGTGAGACTTGAAAGCCAGGGACACTGCAAAGACTTAACTGACAGTACAAGACACGCACAGGAATTCTGTTATATTTTAAGCGGAGTTATTGAAATAAGTTTAAACGGCAAGTTGCATGTATTAAACCAGGGTGACAGTATTTACTTCGATTCAAACGAATTGGAAACCATCGTCAACATGCAAAACGGGGTATCGGATTTTTTATGGATGATAGCTCCGGATAAGCTATAAATTTAAGTGCCTAGCTTAATTATTTATGCTGGCATAGTCAGACAATCCATAGAAAGGTAGCTCTTGCCTGTAAATGTTGAGCATTACGATACGAGCTGGTTTATCACTTAAGAAGTTGACTAATTCAGGGGGAATGCAGGTCGTTAAGTTGGCAGGTTATCATAGCCATAGCAGATTGATTATTAAACATTTTAACAAGCGAATTAATACAAATCAATTCGTCAACTAATATTCACCTAAATAATTCAGTTCATTATGCGCCTTTGGTATCTGTAGCAAGGGCACTTTTGTATAATATGATTGCTTTCCAATCTTCAGGGTACTTTACTTTTATTCGAAAATCGTTCTTTTCATTACTAATTATAAGAAATTGCTGAAGCAGTTTCCACATTGTATTAACCCTTTTTTCAGATAAGTCACCTAAATCAAAGTCTAATTCAACATTATTATCCAGGCTTTTAAAAGTTAGATTGCTATCCGTTAAAAACAACATTCCTCTCACCTTATCTTTCGAAAACATAACGGTTGCTTTCCCCTCCAGTATAGCATGTTCCATATATACCCTTTCTTTCTTCTTAACTCTAATACTAATTCGAATAAATACAGCTAAAATAGCCATAAAAGTCGTCAAATAGATAGCCCCCAGGTAATCGATTAGTATCATACTTATGCAATTTTAGCGATTTGATTATAAACAATAGGGCTAGGGGGAGGTTTCCGGCATGAATACTCCCCCCACCCTAGCAGGCTAGCTTAAAATTATCCTACTATAACTAACCTTTCTGTCATTTTTGTTTTACCATCAATATGAATGACGATAGTATATACACCCGGAGCTAATCCGTTCACATTAACAAACTTCACGACATTTCCTTTATCCAATGTTTCATTGAACAGGGTCTTTACCTTTATACCGCTCATTGAGTATAGTTCGCAAGAGATATGCGCTTTCTCCTCCAGTGAAAAGCTTACCGATGTGCTTCCCGATTCTACAGGATTTGGTGAGACAGCCAATTCTCCTGATTCCGGTTCATAATCAAACATATTCTGCTCATCTCCTGACTCGCCATCGAGCACATAAACATATGATCCATAAATTGAGAAGCCATTGGGCTTTCCATCATCAGCCCCAAATACAATAAAACCTACACCTGTCTGAAGTGGATGCATGGTAATGTACCGGTAACCCAAGGCTAAATCATAAACTGCCGGAGTATAGTTGCCTGACAGAATCCTTAGCTCGTCACCATCGGGGTCGGTAAATAAATCCTTCACATCTATGGTAATTCCTTCGGGGTTACCCATATACAGGAAGAATTCTTCAAAACCCGGTTTTAATACCGGTGCACGATTCACATCATTTACCTGAATGCGCAAAACATCTTTTGTCCTGTTGCCTGAAGCATCAGTTAAGGTAATATCCAACTCATATAGTCCACTGCTTTCATACCCTGTTTCCAGGCGTATTTTAGCCAGCTCATTACTTACCTGCTCATAGCTGATATCAATGGAGTCACCATAGGTGTTTGTTAGCTCAAACAACAGGTCTTCACCTTCATGATCGGTAAAGTAGTAATTATACTCCTTTACGTCCAGCTCCAATATATTAAGAGTATCTGCATACTCGTTGGGTCGGTATGTAAACACTGGCTGACCATTCACCTGCAGGTTGATATTGAATAAATCTTTTGGATAATTAATATCATTCGAATTGACAGTTACAGTACCAATATGCTCACCTTTGCTTGCAAACTGAGGCTTGATGACTGCAGTAATAGTATCTGCACCGTTTGCCCCAATCTCTCCAGTCATCTGATCAAGTGTTAACCACTGACCTTCACCTCCGGCGGTAACAGGACGAATTTTCCACATCTGTTTCATTATCGGGTACTTCTGCCAGTATATGACCGAATCACTTTGTTCTGTAATAGGCTTTCCATCTTCATAAACATACCACCTGTTAATGCCTACCCACGACTTATCAAACATTTCATCATCATCGGGCCCTGCTGTATCGTATCCCGGTTGCGAAGATGGTGGTAAAATAGTAATGAAGAATGTTTCATTAGGTGGAATACTTATAGGTTCTTTAAGCTTATAGTAAACCCATTCTTTGTTTATCACCTCTGTTACGGTAAAATACTGCTCAAGAGCTAACTCCCCCCTGTCTCCGATAACATCTTCTTCGAACTCCTGGTTTATACCCACACCAGGCTGGTCACCGCCAACCCATATACGGATCAATACACGAGAGTTAACTTCTTTAATGATGGTATTACTCTTAACATGAGTCAGGTAAAAGCCTTCCTCCGGAGCTGTATATTCAGTGCACTCATAAAATCGACTGTGACCAGTCATCGACTGAAAGTAACCATCCGCCTCATCATCGTAATGATCAACTTTCATCTCATCTACAATAACAGGAGCTTCCAGACTTGTAACACCTTTCTCATCGATAATGCCAGGGTATTCACCTAATGCGAGTGCTGGCTTCACAGCCGGACTTAATTCATAGCGAAGACTTGTAACTCCCTTGTTCTCAATTACAAACTGATACGCTTCCTCCTCAGACTCAAGGGCTTTAAGCGTCTGATCTTCAGCACTCCATGCAAAAAGAGGTGTTTCAACAATATTGGCCGATACGACCGTGCGCGTATCATCCATAGTGCCTTTCCATATCCACTCGTCATCAACAGCACCTAATTCTTCAAAAAATGCAACAGCCCTTACAACAAATGTTTCCCATGGGTTTATTTTGATTGACGGCACCAATCGACCGCCAAAGTTCACCTCAAACTTATTGCCTTCAGCGTCATACAAGTCAATCTTACCAATGTTTGAACTTACTAAGTTAGTCACCTCAAGAATCCCATGCCCCTCATTCTTAAGACTTATCAATGTCTCTTTGCTGCAAGCAGGTTCAAGAATAACTTCGCCGTAATCTATTGTATCATTCACCAACAAGGTTTTAGAACCCGATGTCACATTTAACTCTACTGGTATTTCAACCCACTCCTGTGCCTGGCTATTGGTAGCCATCACAATTGTATCAACATAGTTACCAGGCATATAAAATGCCTCTGCAGATAATTCAAGCTCCAGATCAATTTCCTCATTAGGAGACAAAACATTTTGAGTTGGTGCTGTGAGTGCCACTGAAGTGCTATCGGCAATCGTTGCCCAATTCATAATGTAGCTTTTATCTATCACCACCATTTCTTCCTCATCAGGACTTTCGATACCATACACCATAATGCCCGACCATTGTTCTATGTCTTTGTAGTGGAAATAGATGCTACCATCATCAACAATTTCTGCCTGGAAGGTGACTTTGCCTCCAGAACCGGCATCTCCTGAATGTTGCTCCCACTGGAAATATACCCTGTCCTCTTCTTTACAGACATACACTCCCCCATTGACCCGGTCTGGAGTTAATTGAGTCATAAAAGGAGCTATCGTTCCACTGATTCCATCATCCTTTTTAAAGATAATGGTTGTTAAATCATCCATGGGCTGATTAACAGCCAGGTAACCATTCTTCGATACATATACCGTATCATATAGTTCACCATAATATGGGAACTGGAATGGCAATGCCACAATGGTAGCACGCGCATGTGATGGTTCAATCAATGTACCTGTTTCCTTAATGTCTTTCCATTTGAAGAAGTTTAAACGGTCATCACTATCTTCCCATTTGTAGCCATAGTCATCAACAATAGCATCTTCATTGCGTCCTGCACCCGGATGCACATTGGCACCGTATACATGTCCAATGGCTGAGTTTTTGAAGAAATACTCCAGGTTTACCTGGTCATTGGTGTTAGTCAGCTTAAAAGGTACTCGCACCGTTTCTCCAGCCTTGACAGTGGCACTTACAGGAAGCGTAATAGTCAAATCGAAATCCGGATCAATATCTGCACGGGCCAATAATCTGACGACTTTACTTTGACCATTAGAAAAATTAATGGTTGCCATGCTTTCAAGCTCTCCTGCAGCAACAGGTCGGTAGTGTACCGGAATACGTTTTTCAGATAAGCCTGCAATGCTTAAGGGATAGGATATATTACTTGTGAAATCAGCATGAGTAAATACTATGCTGCTAATGTCACCGGAACCATAAGCATCATTATAAACAGACAGGTATTTTGTAGCCGTTTGACCAATATGAACATCTTCAAAATCCAGGGTGTCGGCCGCTGAAAAATTGCCCGTACCGGTAACTGTAATGCTTAAAGGCAGCTTCTGTATTCCTTCTTTCGCATCACTTTCTATCATTAAGGTATCTTTGTAAACACCATTACCCAATAGCAACACATCAGGCTGAACGGTAACAGGTATGGAGACTGACTGGCCTCGTGCCACCTTACTCTTAACACTCCTCTCAACACCAATGGCAGAACTACGGTTGGTCGGCTCAAAGCGTACTACTGAATTATTGGTGATTACATGAGTATCGTTGTAATGCTTAAAGTAGACGCTGTCATTAAGAGTGGAGCCAATCATACCCACTTCATATACAGCATTCTCTTCATTCAATAGCTGCTCCACATCTTTATAGCGGTATTCAATCGTACCATCACGAAATATCACCATCTGATACTTCGTTTTCAGGCCTTCTAATTCTTTGTATGAACTTGACACTGCCTTTGCCTCAACCGTAAATACTTCTCTGTCTCCAAAGCTATAATGGTAAAAGTTTTCTATACGATTATCGGCACCATTCAATTTCAAGCCATATAGCATCGTTGTTCCTGAAATTGCCCCGAAAAATGATATATTACCACTAATACCTGACACAGCAATATCCGTCATTTTATCGAAGAATGGCACTGCTTGTTGAAAATCTAATGGCTTTGTCCAGATTTGAGCCATCGGATACCTGTTTGCATACGACTCAATATCGTCCCAGGCATATTCTAAAGGATCTACAGCATCAAACGATGAACGTATCTTATAGTTAAGTTTTGTCGTCAGTTTACCGCCAGCCATATGAGGCAGGTAATTAGCCGATAAATCATAATTTAGCTCGTTACCATTACCGGTATTCGTAATGCTAAGGTCAATTGTTGCCTGTTGGCCGGCTTGCACACTTACTGTGGTTGCATTTAATGTTGCCGATATAGATGGCGACTCATAAGCAATCATCTCAGTAATCAGATCCACATCTCCCACATTGCTCACAAGCGTGGCAGTCTCGCTAAATGCTCCCGGCATTTCTGTATTAAATACAAAAGGTATCTCTGCAATCTGCCCAGGTAAAACCATTATGGTATCAGCAAAATCTTTCTGAAACTCACTTAGGCTAAAGTTCAAATCATACACTTTCAAAGTATCTAAACCTGCATTCTCAATCGCATAAGTATTTTTATCATCTATATCGGTTCCTCCCTGAAACTTATATACATTTTCAACTTTTGCTTTCGCTGTCTGTCCGCTTACATTAATCATCACATCAATGTTAATACCCGGACGAAAGACGTCACTGGTAACAACACTAAGCGATGATAAGTGCTTACCATTTTTTAGTGTCTGAGCATCAACGATAAGTTCAACATCCATAATTTCACCTGCTTTTATTGAACCGTTGACAGGATCAATAAAGGTATTTGCACCATTTTCACCAGATGATAACACTGACAAAACAGGAACCTTGGGCCCAATAACTTTCCAGGCAGGGATATAGCTTTGTCCGTAATCATTCGATGCGAAAAAAGTATCGGGAATATAAGTAGACTCCTGTATTACTAAAGGCTGAAACTCTTCCTTAGGAAAATGCAGCACTACCCAATAGGTTTCTTTTTCACGCATAATCTGCGGTTGATACAAAGGAATACGGCGATTCATAATAACATTTGTTGTATCGCTGTAATACTTTTGCATGTATACCATCTGAGCATCTTCCAGTGTTTCTCCTTTCTTTAATTCAATAACAACAGGTTTCTCCTTTTGCGTTAATGCCATCATACACTCTATATGAGTAATGTTCATTGGTGCATTGAACCTGGTAGCGAAAATAAGGCCCACATTAGGGTTTCCTGAACCAACAAGGCTCAAACGCCCCCATTCGTTATTATAGTCAAAGCCATCGCGAAAGACAGTGCGATCATTTTTCCAATGGTCAAAATTATCGGATGCAATGCTGGTACTCTTAAGTCCCATTTGCGGAGCCTGTTCTGTGTCAGCTAAAGACAGTATGGCTGCTTGTTGTGCTTGCTCTTCCAATAATTCTTTTTGAATTTCCTCCACCTGATCACGCCAGTATTCAGTCTCGTTTACGGTCTGACTGTTCCAATAAACCACTCCTTCCCCAACATTTGAGAATTGAAGCATTTTACGAACCACGCGCGACGCTGTCACATCCAAATCAACTTCAACATAACGTGTTGACTCTCTAAACTTAGGAGCATCACTTGTTGTTACCTTCAGAATATTTGATATTTCAGAGATATTCTCATAACGATCTAAAGACTTAATGGCAAAATAGTAATCGGTAAGTTTACTAAAGCCTGATAAGGTAACCTCAACTTCAGAGCCTGCTTCAAAAATACTGTTAAACTGAATGAGACTCTGCTCTTCAAAGTTTCTAACCGTAATGGGTTCACTACTGACAGCCAACCTGTATGCCACCGGTTGAAAGTCATCTTCATCAGCTGGCACCGTCCAGCCTATGCGTACCTGATTATGAAACACATCTATTGCCCTTAAGTCATCAATTGGATCAGGAGGCAACTGAAGATCCTCAGAAAGTACATTCAACGCATTAAGGTTCCCTACTCCCATTTTATCCTTGTGGTCAAATGTAAACGGGGTAGCAGAGTTATACATATTCCTGATCAGATCATCGGGTGTATATGATGAATTACCAAAGCGAGAAACCATCAATGCAGCCACACCTGAGGCATGCGGACAAGCCATTGATGTACCTTGTAAAAAACCATAATCGTTACCAGGCAAGGTACTTAGAACCATTCCTTCATTGCCATACGTCTTATCTCCACCCGGTGCTGAGATATCAACCCAATCGGCATAATTACTGTATGCAGCTCTGTCTCCGGTGGGGCCTGTTGAAGCAACAGCAACAACTTCAGGAAAAGCACCCGGATAGTGTTCATGGTCAGAAGCAGAGTTACCGGCTGCAAAAAACACAACACCCCCCTTCATGGGACTACCCTCGTACTGGCCTGCTTCAGCAATAAAATATTTAATTGCATCGTAAACCAGCGGATCAAAATAACCGGGGCTTGTATACCCCCATGAGTTCTGACTAATTACAGCACCGTTATCGGCACTGTAGATAAGAGCCGCTTCAAAGTCACCACTTCCGCCAACACGGTCATCGTAAACCTGACAGCTCATGATGCGTACACCATTATCTCCACTGCCGTCTCCACCGGCAACTCCGGCCACTCCGATACCATTGTTAGACACTGCACCAACCGTTCCTGCAACATGTGTTCCGTGTACATCACCTGTTACGGGACCTCCCATTACAAAGTTTACGCCATGTATATCATCCACATAACCATTTTGGTCATCATCAACACCCTCTTCGCCATTTAGCTCGGCTTCATTTACCCATAGGTTATCTTTCAAATCTTCGTGGTTTGTGTCAACACCACCATCAATAACAGCAACAATGACATTGCTTTGCCCAACTTCTTTAGCCCAAGCTTTTGTCAGGTCAATATCCACGTTTGCAGTTCCAATGGTACCATCGTTTTCGTAATGCCACTGCTGATGCAAAAGCGGATCATTAAATTCAACGGCTGCCGTTGACTTTAAGCCATGAGCATTTTTTCCGCTTACAACTTTTCCTTTAGACATGATAGAGTCTATGTTTATAGGGAAAGCCTTGCCTTGTGAAGTAACTTTTTTATATAAAGGAACTGCCATTGCAACCTCATCAAGTGAAGAATAGAATTCTAACAAGGCATTCGGGCTGGTTTGTTGATCAAAATCCAATTCAAACCATAGGTGAAAGCCATACTCACGGTGTTTTTTCTCATGCTTAACAGAGAAAGGAATTACCCGTTGAATACGTGTAATACCCATTTGCTTATTCAAGTCATCTATACTCTCAAGCCCCAACAGTTGATCGCTGGTACCCATGCTTGCTGACTTTAAGCCACTCACTTCGTGTAATACTTCTTGCTTTAGTTTAATACGAAGTTTTCCATAAACAACATCTTCTTCTGTTTGAGCGCTGATTGTAGCACATAACAGTAAGAAAGCAGTTATCAGTATATTTATATAATGCTTCATTTTCAAATAATTAGTTGATATCACGTATCGCTCTCACACTAAATCCTGACCAGAAAGCACTGACTCTGATTTGTTGATGCCCACCCCCGGTACCATTAACCAGCGCAATAGCTATAGCTGAAAAGTCTCTTTCAAAATAGTTTGATGTCCAGAGAACACAAGCCTCATCCTGCTGTTGAAAAACATCACGCGCGTCGGGGTTATTATTGCTTTGTCCTGCCATCCCGGCAAAGACAAGCTCTAAACCGGATTCTCCACCTTCAATCATATCACTATAAGCAAAAGAACCGCCTAAGAAGGCTACTAATTCTTCATAGTCTTCATTGGTAGGTAAGCGCCATTCAGGAGGAAGCGCATCCATTGCTCCATACCAATTATACAAACGTCCGTAACGCTTTCTGTCTTCATCGGTTTCAATAGCATATCCATCTATGATTATGGCACGGTAAGACTGGCCATAGTACCACGAACGACCATATTGTGAAAAGGAAGCATTGTAGTTCAGATTATCAGCAAACCACTGTTTTCCATTTAATTCCACATATCGGTATTTTTGCCCATCACGCGGATCGGTATATACCCCCCACTTACCCCTGAAACGAAGATCTAAGGTGTCACTTGAGGTATATTCATTCACACTTACATTCCATACCAGGCGGTAATTGGTATCTACAGTTCCGCTAAAGAGCGATTTCGCATCGCTTGTACTTAATACTGTACCATTTTCGCCATCTAATATTGTCCATGACCCTGTTGCTCCGGCCGGTAATTGGGCATCCAGATTATAGTAACGTACTTCTTCCCTACCTCCTGTAATAATATCTGTATTATCATCTCCGGCCCAGGCTTTTAAAGTGCTTGTATAAAAGGAACGCTCGATATACGCCGTTTTAGATCCAAATGTCATGGTCCAACGCACTTTGTATTGCGTCTCGGCTTTACCAACGAAACCGGCTTTCGCATCATTTGGGTTCAGTATCTGACCACCTTCACCTTCAATGATCGACCATTCACCTGTTTCTCCAAATTCAGGCGCCATTGCATCCAGATAAACTGACACATTACCCAATAATGTGTCAGGCAATTCTGTTTTCATGGCCACTATCATCTCACGAAATGAAACGGTGATTTCAGAAACAGAGTACTTATCACCCTGTTTTACTTCCCAGCCAAGAACATAATGCTCTCCAGGCTCTCCGAAAAACATGGTCTTCGGATTGTTTACTTCTTCAAATCGCCCATTTTTGCCTTTGAACATATACCATGTTCCTACCTGCCCATTTTCAGGCATCAATGCGTCCAGCTTTACACTATAACCCTCTGTTGCCATATCAGAAAAGCTTCGTCCGGCATCTGCGTCAATATTGACTTCTTCAACCTCTTTATCACATGCCAACAGCATAAGTAAAGCACAAGCGATAAGGAAGCTACTTTTAATTGTTTCTATCCCTCTGTTCATAACATCCTGTTTAATAGCCCGGGTTTTGATCGGCATCAGTTAAGGCCTCATTAACATCTATTTCACGCTGAGGAATTGGAAAGGTCATTTTATAATACTCTTGATCTTCAGGGCCAAAATCAGCTTCAACCCAGTGGTCGTCGCTCCGTTTAACAGGTAGATTGCGACGAACAATATCATTCCATCTGAATCCTTCGCCATACAATTCCTTACGCCGCTCCAGTAGTATTTCATTAACCAGAGCCTCTCCTGTGTTTTTGCTGCGAATAGCACCTGGATAAGCATTCTTTTGAATTTCAAGCAGTAGATCCTGTGCACGGCTGCTATTACCCAACTCAGCCTCACACTCGGCTTCAATCAATAGCATTTCACCTGCCCTGATGGCAATACGCTCGGCATTTCCAATTTTGCCATTGTGCCGAAACTTAAAAGTCATGTGCTTATCATCCTTAAGCCCAAAATCAGGAGTAAACTGATACTCCTTTAATAGCATGGTTCTTCTGCGGTCACCTGTTGGAAAATGATTCACAAAAGCCGAATCGATGCGAATAGAGCTATAACCTGATGCAGGAAAATAGAAAGACGGTAAGCTCAGATAGATATTATTGTCATCACTGGTGTAGGCAATTGAGAAGATTGTTTCACGATTGGGAGACATAAAACCTGAGGTAATATCATTAATAGTCATCAATTCCATGTCTTTGCGTGCCAGCGCCGCATGATCAAGAGCCAGATTCCATTCTTCAAGATTTAGATATGCTCTTGCCAAAACTGCATGAGCTGCACGTTTCCCAAAGAATTTAGTAGCATCCTGTCCATATTCAAGATCATACTGGTCAATTAAACTGATAGCAGATGTCAAATCTGAAACAATCAGATCATAAATAACACTGGTTGATACCCTTCCCTGATCCTCATCACCATATACTAAAGGCTTTATGGCATGTAAAATTCCTGGGTGTTCCGGTGCGACACTTACTGCCGGCGCATACATCTGAATCAGCTTAAGATTCACATAGGCGCGCATAATCCTGGCCTGGCTTTCTAACTCTGCCCTTTCAGATTCTGTAATGTTTTCAATATGCACTGCCTTATCGATAATTTGGTTGGCATCATATATGATTTTATAACCAAGCACCCATGGGCTTGACACCCACGTATAGTTAGGCAGTACATTTTGCTGATAAACAGCCACAAACCATCCCCAATTATCTTCGGCATCGAGCATTACATCTTCGCCCATCAGATCACCCATAATTGGTACGTATAAACCATCAAAGGCATAGGAACTCAATTGATCATAGGTGCCAATGAGCGATGCTTTGGCATTTACATAAGTTTTGAAAGCTTCTTCATCGCCCACCGAAGTTGATGGTTTTGTATCTAAGAAATCGCTACACGAAATACTTGAAAAAGTAAATAGTGCGATTACAATGCTTTTTACAGCTATATTTAATTTCATTTTATTCATCGCTTAAGCTGTTATAAATTCACTTTTAAACCAAAGGTGATACTCTTAACTCCAGGAATATATCCGTTTGTTGTTCCACTCAAAGCCACTTCAGGGTCGTACCCTTTAAAACTGGTTAATGTCCATACATTTTCGGCCGACATAAACAGGCGCAGGTTGTCAATACCATATTTTCTTGTCCAATCAGGATTTAGATTGTAAGCAAGAGAAATATTTTTTAATCGTAAGTAAGAGCCGTCTTCGATAAATCGTGAAGAGGTGGCATTCCCCTGATCCTGATTACTTTTAAGGTATCGGGGCACATCAGTATATCGGTTTTCAGGTGTCCAGCTGTTTAGAGCTTCTAAAGCCAGGTTATCTGCCGGACTGCTACCGTCGTGCATATTTGAAATGTAATCGTTGTTGTATATTTTACCACCTAAACTGTAATAGAAGTAAAAGCTTAAATCCCAATTTCTGTAAGCCAGGTTATTGGTAAAGCCTCCAAATACCTTGGGAGAAGCCGATCCCATGCGCTTGCGTTCAGCATCTCCATATTCACTTGTTACCATTTTTCCAGATCCCAGGGGATCTTCAAAGGCAGAATCAGGCTGTTCTGAGCTTTCCTTATCATCCTGTTCGGCATTGGTATACCACATTGGACGGCCGTTATTGGGGTTAACACCGGCCCACTCTCGCATGTAAAACTGGTAGATATCGCCACCCGGCTCTAATATTTTCGTACCGGTTAAAACACGATCAGTCTTCAAGTCCAGGATCTCATTTTTGTTGGTCGACATATTTAATGATACATCATATTTTAAAGCCCTTTTTCGAAGAATATCATAAGACAAGGTTGCTTCAACTCCCGTGTTTTGCATTCCTCCAAGGTTGGTGGTGATAGATGTAAAACCAAACAGTGAGGATAAGCCTTCGTTATACAATAAGCCATCTGACTGACGGTGATAGAATTCCACTGTGGCCCCAAAATGTTTAAATAATTGCGATTCCAGGCCAATATTTGTGCTTGTTATCTTTTCCCACTGAATCAATGGATTGGGCAACTGAGAAGCTCCCAGTCCTGGATATCCACCATAGTTGAATCCTCCTGAATACAAGCCTAAAGAGGCATAATTACCAATGTTATTGTTACCCGAAGTACCATAACTGGCACGTAATTTAAGGTTGTTAAGCCAGTTAATACCACCCATGAATGCCTCCTCACTCATACGCCAGCTACCGCCAACAGAGTAAAATAGTCCGAAACGGTTATCTTCACCAAAACGAGAACTGCCATCTCCACGTAAACTGGCACTTAGGTAGTACTTCCCCCCATAATTATATTTCGCTTGTGATAAGAACGATAACATGCGCATTTCACTCACTGAACTGGCAGGAGTTTCCGGATCAGCACCCCAAACCAATTCTGGCTTTCCTGGTATCGCAAAATCAGTTACTCCAGCACTTAATGCAGTACTTTTCTCGCCAATAGCTTCCTGTCCTGCCAGCACTTCAATTGATGAACTATTCATTTTTTTGCTCCAGGTAAGGATATTGGAAATATTCCAGGCTCTAAATTCAGTCGCTGTTTCTGTTGAACGACCGTTAACAGCTTTTCCATCTCCATGCTCCGGATTTAGATATGTTAAGCTCTTACCAGAGCTGTAATCCATACTTCCTGTAGTACGAAATGACAGGTTCCTGTGAAACCTCAAATTCAGAAAAGCACTTGTTAAATTACGCATCCCTGTTCCCCGGCGAATATCCATTTCGGCCAATGCAACCGGGTTAAAGTCAAATACCGATTTGTTTTCGAAATTGTATGTGCCATCTCCATTTTTCACCGGTGAAGCAGCATTTATAATTTGAGCAGCACGCACCGGGTTGGCACCTGCAGTACCTGCTGGTAATACATTAGACCTGGAATAGGTCAGTTGTGTATTCATTCCTGCAGAAATGAAATCATTAACCTTATGACTCACATTTAACTTAGACGTAAAACGCTCATAGTCTGAAGCCAATACAGTACCACTATCGCTAAAGTAACCTAAGGAAAAATAGACTTTTGTTGATTGGGTTCCTCCCGCAACATTCATATTGTAGTTTTGAACAATACCGGTTTTATAAACCTGGTCGCGCCAGTCTGTATTGGTATTCAACTGGGTACCTGGAATCAACTTTCCGTTATCATCCAATGGTTGATCAATATCAAAAGGATTAAAACCAACAGTTCCCTGTACATTGTCATGAGCAAATTGCCGGGCTTGTTCAACCGTTAAATCATCAACATACAAGGCCTGGTTATACAGGCCCAACCAGCTCTGCTCATAAAACTGCGTTGAATTCATTAAACGATATCCTTCGGAGATATTGGTATTAACTCCGGTTTGAAAATTAAAGGAGATCTGAGTCTTTCCTTCCTGCCCGCTTTTTGTTGTTACGATGATAACTCCATTCGCTGCACGTGAACCATATAATGATGATGCAGCCGCATCTTTTAATACAGTTAAGCTTTCAATGTCGTTGGGATTAATATCGTTTAATCCACCTGCAATAGGTACACCATCAACAACAAATAAGGGTGAGCTTCCCGCACTTAATGAACCAATTCCACGAATACGGATGGCCGGACTTGAGCCAGGCTGGCCAGATGAGCTACTCACCTGAAGACCTGCTGTGGTTCCCTGTAAGCTTTTTGCGACAGAACTGGTCGGACGATCCTGAATAATTTCTTTCCTGACAGTTTGTGCAGCACCTGTATAGGCCTCTTTGGTAGTGGTTCCATAGGCTACTACCATTACTTCTTCCACCTCAGTAACATCGGCACTAAGCTGCACATTAATCTCTGTTTGTCTTTCAATAGGAATAGTTTGTACCTCCATACCAATAAATGAAAACACCAGAAATTTCGCTCCCTCACTAACGGTTAACGTGTACTGCCCATCAAAATTGGTGACCGTTCCGTTTAATGTTCCTTCTTCGAGTACGTTTACACCAGGCAATGATTCACCTGTTGCAGCGTCGGTAACAACACCTGAAATCATTCTGCCCTGCCCAAGAGCCGAAGCGCTAAACAGTAAAGACATTACAAGTGTTAAGTAAAAATTATACTTCATGTTTTATTTCCTTAAGCATTTACACAATAGGTTAGGTACTCCTATTTTCTATTGTAAATAAGATATGTTAGCTGAAAGCCACCGGAGTTTTTGCTCCGGTGGATATTGTAAATTGTTATTATCTTAATTAAGCTGGCTATAGAGCCGGTGTAGCAGTAACTGCGTCAATGTAGTTATCGCGGTCTGTTGTTGTGCCCGTGGTGCCATACTTCGTTTGTCGGTACACGTTTGTTGTATTATTTTTAAACTCAACAGTATGGAACTGAGCATCATCAAAATCACCAGCTTTAACTTTATTAAAGTAAGTATTCAATGCAGATAAATCTGATGTCCATCCGTTTGCAGGATGAGTAGGTTGTGTCGAATAAGCGTAAATTGAGACTTTTGTTTGCTGATAGTTGTACGCTTCCGGGTCAGTTATACCTGTTGGTCCTGTAAATGCGGCTAAGGCGTTAAAATCAGATACGTCTTTTGCTCTAAGATCTAATTGGTACTCCACACTCACCAAAGCATTAAATGCATTTAATGCACAAGGTGTAAAGCTTTCATCACCAGATACCATCATGGTTGCCGAAAGTTGAACTTTATAAACCCCATCTGTCAATGCATTAAAACCAGATACGGAAGCAGCACTTGGATAAAATCCTATATCTGCCTTTGTAAGAGAAGTTAACGAACCAAACACATCATAGGCTACACCTTTACTATGATTACTTCCTATTTTAATTTTTACGCCTTCTTTTGATAGCGATGTTACTGCATTAAAATCCTTAACCGTCGTTAAATTTTTATTACCAGTAAGGTCAAAATCTCCTCCGATAGTTGTTAAAGCAGTAAAATCTCCTTGAATAACAGACAAACCACTATAAGTAGGATTAATGCCACCACTACTTGCTGAGTTGCCATAAATTTTGAAGTTACCTACTACCTCGGTAAGCTTAACGAAACTAACACTTCCTATGTATCCGTTACCAGTAATGGTAAAATCACCACCAACAAAAAGAAGTTCTCCGGCCTCTAAGGAGCCCATACCATCGTTTTTATTAACAAGGAATTCTCCACCAACTGTTTTCAGCATATTAAAGCTAATCGCAATTAAATCTGCACCCTCTTCAACAGTTATACCTTCAACACTCATGTTAGCAGATACCATTTCAAGATTTGGTAAGTTAACCATCGTTACCAGGTTACCACCAATTGTTGCAATGTTAGCCAAAGTACTTGCATGTTCTGCAGTTTCAGCAACAACATTACCAATAATAACGGTAGCTCCTGTTGCTTCAGCTAAAGCAGCATATTGCTCAGCTGTAATCACATCACCATAAAAGATTTTAGCTTTTTCAGCATCTAACTCAGCCTGCAGATCAGCTAATTGTGAAGTCAATGCATCCAAATCAGCTTGCAAAGAAGTATTAGCAGCAGTTAAGTCACCAACTTGTGTTTCTAAATTCTCTATTTGAGTCATCAAAGCAGCTTTATCAGCTTCCATTTGCTCAATTTTTTCCTCTAATTCACTTACATCACTTTTTAGTGAATCAATTTCATCCTGATTACATGCTGTAAACATTACAGCTGCAATCATTAATAATGATAGAAACTTCTTAACCATAAATTTTTCTGTTTTTAGTTTAACTATATTAAATCCCCGAAGTGGAGAATTGAATACCCAAAACTAGATTTATGGTTTTAAGACAAGGTTCCATTGCAAAATTGAGGGTTCCATTGGCTCCGTTGGCACTGTTAACGGGCTATTGAAACCCCTCCCTTAATCCTGCATATCAGACTATTATATCTTCGCAGGATGTTTCATTAGTGGTCCAACTCAAAAATGCCGATAGTAGCACTGATAACACCAAAATTGTATTATTTTCACGTGTCGATAAATGAATTAATCAGACACTGTAGAAAAAAACATAGGACAACATAACTCAATAATTAGGATGTGAATTGATTTTAAATATTTCCCTTCTTAAAAAATTGAGGTACATTTATTTTGCTTGACGTTATACGCTTTAGATTTCAACATCTATAAAAAATGACTGTTATCGATGGTTATAGACAATTTGTTTGACATTATATTAATTTCGGGTGCACTGATTGCCCTTCTTCTATCCTTTATTATTTGGTTCTATCCCAAAAGCTTTTTTGCCAATAAAGTGTTAGGAACCCTTATCTTCACCTGGTCTTTTACAGTATTTATTTTCGTCTTTCAGTCCGATGAATTTTGGAATCGCTTTCCTCATTTATACGGCATCGGTTCAGGATTTACCTGGCTATACTTTCCTCTTATCTACTTATATGTTAAAACATACTTATATAAAGAAGCCCGCCATTTCTCAAAAATATACATACACTTTATTCCAGCTGCCATCTATTTTCTGGTCTTGGCTCCATTTTATTTTCAAAGCGGAGAAGCAAAAATGTTAGCGCGGGTTAATGGTTTACCATGGTATGTGCTTAAACTCTATTCCTATGGCAACATTTTAATTATGAGCCAGGGTATTTTTTATACCATTTTATCCATACGACTAATCCATCATTTTCAATACTTTAGAAAACGTAAACTTTCAAATGCAGAAAGAAATGCTATTAAATGGATAAAGCAATTTGTGATCATTAATGTAGTACTATGGTCAATTGGCTCTTCTGCTGTCGCTATCGGAATATTTGATTTTTCCTTGCCTTTTAATCTTTTCAATATCTTTTACCTTGGACTAACCATGTTAACCATCTGGATGGGAACCTTCACCCTCAACAAACCTCATCTGTTTGGTTTTACAGAAGGATTGGAATCCATAATTTCCAGTGAAAAACAGAATGCCGATGCTCAAAAAACAAGAACAAAAGCAGAAGATGGCGATAAGGAAAAAGAAGATATCAAAACACTCCTTACATTTATGGATGTTGATAAACCTTACCTTCAAAGTGACATGAATGCGCAAGTATTAGTTGATGGAACCGGCTTATCAAAACATCGCATTTCAGAGCTACTAAATAGTTCACTCAATCAATCATTCTACGACTTTATTAATGATTACAGAACTAAAGAAGCTATCCGTCTTTTAAAAGAAGGCAAACACAAACAAATTACCTTACTGCATATAGGAGAACTGGCCGGTTTCAATTCAAAAACTTCTTTTTATCGGACATTTAAGAAAATAACTGGTAAGACACCTACAGAATATATTGAATTCTACAACCTTAAATAACGATTAAAACTCCCCCTGGTTGATCTGGTTTCAAGCCAACAAGAACATCATTCTCCATTGGATGCTCCACATCTTATCCAGCTCAGGACATGCCTGTACAGCACTTGTTGTTGCCTGAAAGATTTAGTGTAGGCACTTCGTCCTAAGGCCTTACTATGCATTTTCACTATCTCAACCCTCTCTTACAACATACTGCCTTAAATAATCATGATATAAATCATATTAACTCACCCCCCACTTGAAACCCTTTTTCGAGAATGACAACTCAATCATCCTCTACCCTTTGCCAGGCAATGCTTTTAGGAACAACAGCACTTGCTAAACATCGTTCATAATTACTAATTATTAGTATGGATTTTACTAATTTTCCCCATGCCTCTACGCAAATGGAGTACCAATAATTCCCATATAAAATGGGTAAAAGTACTACCTCATATCAGCTTCAATCCATCTAAATTTGTCTTCGTAATTTTTATAAGCCTGCAATACAACAAATGATGAAATTGAAAAATTCTGCACAACAAACAACATATTCAGCAAGCCAGTTAAAGGCTATCGATAGTGTGGCATATTATGCTAATTCACACTCGCCTTATACGCCAGGTTTATCCAAAGAGTAAAACAAACATCCCTTCCTTATTTTTTTCAATAATTCAACCAAGTTATGCCAAAAGTTTATTTGAGTATTATTATTGTGCTGCTATCGGGCATGAACCTTTGGGCACAAAATGAGTTTATCACCACCTGGGCACCGGATGGGGGCAGTATAACCATACCAATCGCTAATGGACCTACTACTGGTTACAACGTCTATAAGTATAATATTGAAATACTCAATGAGAATGGTAGCAGAATTAAGTGGCTCCCAAATCAAACAGGTGAATTTACATCTGATGAGTTTGCCGGACACTCGACAATTACAATCAAAATATCAGGTACTTTTCCTCGCATTTACTTTGGGGGAAGTACAACAAGTCTCAAAAATAAATTACTAACCATTGAGCAATGGGGAAATATAAAGTGGAACAGTATGGATCAAGCATTTATTGGTTGTACTAACCTTACCAATAATGCCACCGATGCTCCTGATCTAAGTAATGTGACCAAATTGAGGTACATGTTTTCTGGTGCCAGCTCATTTAATGCCGATTTGAGTAACTGGGATGTTAGCACTATTACTGATATGGAAGGTATGTTTAAAGATGCCACATCATTTGATGGCGATATTAGTAATTGGGTTGTTAGTAAGAATACTAATTTCTTCTCCATGTTTGAGGGAGCAACATCTTTTAATCAGGACATCAGTAACTGGAAGGTAAATAGTGCTACAATTATGAGTCATATGTTTACAGGAGCAATATCCTTTAACAGCGATTTAAGTAAGTGGGAGGTAAATCGTGTGACTACTATGCATTCTATGTTCTTTGGCGCATCATCGTTTAATCAGGATATAAGTTCCTGGGAAATAAGTAGCCTTAGCAGTGCTGCCAAAATGCTCGATAACAGTGGTATGAGCATGGAAAATTACGATAATCTGCTAACAGCATGGAACCAACAGGTGGAAGGTGCTAAAACAGCCGGTGAGTCATTGGGCAATCGCAATATTGCCCTGGGAGCAGCAGGTATTAATTACTGTAAGGGAGCTTCAGCCCGTGCCAACTTATTAGCTTCAAACGGTTCACAATGGACTATTAACGATGCCGGTCAGGGTTGCCCTTTTATCACCACCTGGACTGTAACTGACAGTGATAAAAAAATAACCATCCCTACCTCAGATACGGGTTATAAGTTCACCATAGACTGGGGAGACGGCACTGTACAAAGCTTACGAGACGGAGATGTCTTTGAGCATACCTATAGCGCAGCAGGTACATATACAGTTAAAATAAGTGGTGACTTTCCTGTTATTTACTTTAACAATAGTGGTGATAAAGCTAAAATACAAACCATTGAGCGATGGGGTGATATTGAGTGGAGTAGTATGGCGCATGCATTTAACGGGTGTAGTAATTTACAACTAAATGCAGCCGATGCACCTGACTTAAGCAATGTAATTAGCTTAAGAGCCATGTTTATGGGTTGTTCGGTAATTGATGCAGACATATCGCACTGGGATGTAAGTAATGTTAGTGATGTTGAGTATATGTTTTATAAAGCCACAGCCTTCAATAATGGGGGGCAGCCTTTAAGCTGGGGCAATAAAACAAGTAGCTTTCAAAGGGCAGGCTTTATGTTTGGTGATGCTAAAAAGTTTAATCAGGATATCAGCAGTTGGGATGTAAGTAATATTACACTATTTACAGCAATGTTTTATGGAGCCGACGATTATAATAATGGTGGTCAGCCTTTAACCTGGACTACCACAAGTGCAACCAGTATGGATAAAGTTTTTAGAAATGCTGTAAGCTTCAATCAGGATATTAGCTCATGGACTATAAGTAAGGTTGAGTTTGTTAACGAAATGTTTTTGGGGGCAACTGTTTTTAATCAGGATATTAGCTCTTGGGATGTAAGCAGTGTTAGAAACATGAATTCAATGTTTACAACTGCCCCTGCTTACAATAATGGGGGTCAGCCATTAAACTGGGGCAGTAAAACCGCTTCAGTCACAAGCATGGATAATATGTTTAGTGGCGCATCAGGCTTTAATCAGGATATAAGTGCCTGGGATATAAGCGCACTCACTACAGCAAGCGGTATGCTCAATAATAGTGGTATGAGTACTACAAACTACGATAAACTGTTAATAGGCTGGAATAATCAGGTAGTAGCAAGCCTTGGTACATCCAACGAAATAACAGGAGTAGCCTTTAGTGCAGAAGGAATCAGTTATTGTATGGGAAAAAGTGCCCGGACTAACTTATTGACAAATGGTTGGGGAGATACTAGAATTGATAATTCATTTAATAGTGTTACCAATATTTATGATGCCGGAGAAGATTGTAGCGGTACTTTTACCACCACCTGGGAAGTAACTGATGCCGATAAAAAAATAACCATCCCTCACGAGGGCTTAGGTTATAACTTTATGGTTGACTGGGGCGATGGTACCATTGAACAGTTATCTGACGGTGATGCCTTTGAGCATACCTATAGCGCAGCAGGTACATATACAGTTAAAATAAGTGGTGATTTTCCTCGCATTTACTTTGGAGGAAGTACAACAAGTCTCAAAAATAAATTACTAACCATTGAGCAATGGGGTGATATTGAGTGGATAAATATGGCAGGTAGTTTTTTCGGTTGTGCAAACCTCACCTGTAATGCTACGGATCAACCAAATTTAAGTAACGTTACCAGTATGCGGCACATGTTCGATGGAGCTACATTATTTGAGGGAGATCTTTCCAACTGGGATGTAAGCAATGTTACTAATATGTATTCCATGTTCTGTGGAGCCCGCGCTTTTACAAGCGATTTAAGCTCATGGGAGGTGAATAATGTTACCAATATGGCTTCCATGTTCTATGGGGCTCATTTGTTTACCAGCGATTTAAGTAACTGGACGGTGAGCAAAGTTACCACTATGTCGTCAATGTTTCGTGATGCTGGTTCTTTTAACTGCGATTTAAGTAAATGGACGGTGAGTGAAGTGACCAACATGTATGCAATGTTCTATGGAGCCGGTCAATTTACAAGTGACTTAAGTAGCTGGAATGTGAGTAAGGTGACCACAATGGGCTATATTTTCTGTGATGCGAGTTCTTTTGATAGCGATCTAAGCCAGTGGAAGATAGGCTCATTGACCAATGCAGGTAACATGCTCGACAATAGCGGACTAAGCAGTGCCAACTATGATAAAATGTTGATAGAATGGAACGAACAGGTGCAAGATAATACAGCAAACGATAATGTGGAGTTTAGTGCCGATGGCATTAAATACTGCGCAGGAACTATGGCCCGCAAAGAATTAATTGATGCAGGCTGGGGTGACGGAACAACAGGCGAAGATGGCAATGATGGCGATTACCTCGATATTAGTGATGGAGGCTCTACTATGCCTGACCATCTTAGTATTAATGACACTCGTATAACTGCCTGTCTCAATACTACTCTTGATATAAGTAAAATAATTGAGCCTTCCATCCTGACTGCAAGCGGGCAGGCAAACATAACAGGTGCTTACCGTGTTGTAGGCGAAAGTACGGATATTAGTGATGCTTCAGCTTTTAATTTAAGTGACTATAGCAATAACAGTCATCTTAAAATAGGTTTTAATGTAAGTGAAGAATATTGTACACAGCACTTAAGCAATAAAGGCTACCTGCATGTAATCGTCAGCGATACCTACGAGCTAAACGATAAAGAAGTAGATGTATGTGCCAACACCAACCCTCTTGTAAACCTGTACAGTTTAATGAGCTATTACGGCAATGGAACCTGGGCATTTAAGCAGGGCACCGATGCGAGTGGTAATGCAATTACAAGTCTGCCAGTAGCAGCCTTTGATAACACGGGCGATCATACCCTTGATATAAGAGATCTGGCAGGGCATATAAACACATCAGGCAGCCTGCAACTGGTATTTGTATACAAACCGTCTGCAGGCGAGTGCTTAAGCAATGCATCTACCGATGAAATTAGCCTTACCATTAACTGGGATGTATAGATTATACCATTTGTTTTGATACCAACCGAGGCAAATGTGTAATGATACCACAACATAAGCAATGAGTAGATAGTATCAAGTCTCTACAAAATATCATGATGAATTTTCACAATTCTGGCCACACAGCAAATCACCATATGTCAAAAGAGGGGATTCTAAATTGAATCCCCTCTTCTCGATACAAATAAAACGTTATATAGTTATACTACTTTCACATTAACGGCATTTAAACCTTTTCTACCTTCTTGCAGATCAAATTCTACCTCGTCACCTTCGTTGATTTCGTCAATTAACCCTGAAACGTGCACAAAATGCTCTTTACCATTATCTTCAGTGATAAAACCGAAACCTTTTGAGTCATTGAAGAATTTTACTTTTCCTTTATTCATTTTTATTTATATTGAAGTTATAATTCATCGACAAACATACTCTAATTATTTGACATTCAATTGTTATTTAATGAAATAGTGCTATAAAGTACAATAATTAACACACAAAGCTGATCTGCAAACACTTGTAACGGGTGATATTTAAAGTTTAACTGACTTATTAAAGAAGATTTGAGAAAACCAGGTATTCTAAGACAATCTCTGTAAATTTTACAAGCTTATAAATTCAGATCTTGAGTTTAAAAAACCACCATTAAACACAATGGTCTACAGGTTGTCATTCGTTACCTTGATATTCTGGATATTAAAGTATTTACTCCACCTTATGTATCTTAGGAAATACCAGATCACCTTTGGGTTCATAAACTCTAAATACTCCGTAAAAGTTCTTTCCATTCGAAGGTAAAGCATTTTCACCTAATCCATTAGGGTTAATTCGAATGGTTATTGTTCCATCTTGATTCATCTTAGCTTTATACGAACTAATAACATACTTGTTTTGATCGTTAGGTATCAGGTATCTGTCTTCCATATTATAAATTGTCAAAGACCAATATCCCTTTTCATTTCTTATAAATGATTCTGCAGGCACAACAATCTCATAACTATCTTCACCATTAAGAGGTTCCCCAAACTGATCTTGAATATATTGTGCATAATCCACAACGTATGCCTGAGTTCCCAATTGACCAAGAAACACACCTGCACTTCTATCTAAGTCACCAACTCCCTCGTATTTAGAACCAAACAAATTCCTTCCATTAGATACTTTCATGGAATAATCTACAATCGCCTTCTCGCCCACAGCTATCTCTTCATCAGTAAACTTGGGAATAATAAATGGTTTATTTCCTCCACCTCCTTCAATGGTTATTTGTTCTGCCAGTTTCAATACTTCATCTTCATTGTCTATAACAACCTGTCTGGTAAATGCAAGTCCCTGATTTGTATGCAACACTATCTCATATGAGTCTTCTATGGGATTTTTTTGGTGAGGAAGTTTAACAACAACAGGCTTCTCAGGACTTACAATAACATTCATGAAATGATGCATATCAAAAATTGATAATGAGTAATACCTGTTGTACTCAGGCATAGTAATTACAACCGGTTCCTCCGAAATATTAAACCAGGAATAACTATAATTAACATCAGCCTGAGGGGTTATAACTGTTCTGTCTTCCGGACTAACGAGTCCTGTTATTTGCCATTCTCCTGATGTGTGATTCTGCTCCCACTTATCTCGCATTTCTGCTTGTTTAATGGCAGGATACCAATGAATATATTCGCTAATACGATGATTGCTAACCGACTTTTCATCCTGGGCCAGCATATCGTTTGCAAAAACAATTAATAGAATCACTACTAACTTTGTTAGCAAATTATTTCTGCAGCTTAGCTTTCTCTTCAATTGTTCGACTGTATTATTCTTTACTGTTTTCATTTCGTTTCTTTTTAGTTTTTAATTACATTACAAAGTTGTAAGTATCAAGATCCTTAGAATTGTAAAAAACAATACACCAATTGTACAAATTGACATTATAAAAATCAGGTAGAAATAAATAAGCTAAAAATTACTGGTTCACATCGGACCTTAAGTGTTTGATCATGTAAAATACACACAAGAACTTTTCCATATTATTACTTGCAGGTCCTTCAACTAAAAATCAAACGAAGAATTTAATGAGGCATTTTGAACTCAGTTTTATCGATTCTAAAAAATCAATTTTAGACCAATTACAACTCATATTCCCCAATGGTCTGATAACAACGCATGGCTATAATTTTATATCCGACATTGATGAGTTTAATTACGAAGTCATTGATTTTTTAGGAGATATTCATTTTGTCCTGTGCGAATGTCAGTTTGGTATAGACACTACTATTACAGTCAAGCCTAATCAATTAAAATCTTTGGTTATTAGATTTATTTTAGAGTCGAATATTCAATACGGAAATGAATCAACTGCTATTGGAGAGGGGAAAGAAAATGGAGCTAGTTTATTTAATACATATACAGAACAAACAATTGTAATTCACAAAAATAAGAGCATAAAATGGCTTGCTATTCATATACCTATTGATAAATGGAATTCTTTTACGGAATCTAAGTGGTCAAGCTTGAACACAATCATTGAGAATACATCTCCCTGGGTTCTTTTTGAAAATATGAGCCCAAAATATTCCAAACTAATAAAAGATATTTTTTCATATCAGAAACTTGATATTGGTAAAAAGGGATTAATCTCCGCCAAATCTATTGAACTAAGTACACTTTTCTTTTTACAGCTATATAAGCGTAGTGATAATGAAGAAAAGTACGGCATACCTGATGTTGAGTTAAGTAAACTCTTCGAAATTAAAGAGCTATTATCAAAATCTCTTGAATCACCTCCTGATATTGAAACATTAAGTACTTCGTTTGCCATGTCAGAGAGTAAACTAAGAGCTAACTTTAAAAAGGTATTTGGTATGCCACCATATCAATATTTGATGGCAGAGCGTTTAAACGAAGCATATCGATTACTGGAGTCGACTTCACGCTCGCTAATAGATATTGCTCTTTCATTAGGCTTTAACGACCAAAGTCATTTCACTAAAAGCTTTAAAAAGACCTTTAATTGCTTGCCTAGTAATGTACGACATTAATTATTGTCTGATATGACTACGGAAGACCTTTAAACGATATCAAACATCAACAGGATAAAGGCAATACACATATTCCACACACTTAATCGTCGTATGCCCTTATCAAGACCAAGTGTTAACGATAAAGTTGCCATGCCCTTAATGGCAATTCATATCTTTCTTATATTGTTGAAAACTAATATATAAAAAAGGTATAAAACCACCTCCCCTCTCCTTTGCTAGGAGGAGAGCTGATTTACAGCTTGCAAATTACTATAATTGTGAACCTTGAGATCTTTCCGAACACTCAAAGGTAATACCCTTAAATTAAAACCCACAATGTCGTTAGCAACACCATGGGTTTTAAACTAACACAAATAAACCTCTATTCTTCTGGCAAGAACAGTACCTCAACTGTATCGGCCTTTTTCAGGAACTTCCTGGCGGCCTTTTCAATATCAGCGGTGCTCACCTTATCTACTATATCATCCAAATAATCAGGTTCCAATATATTTTCTCCTGAATCATACCAGGTTAGTAAGGCAGACATCCAATATGAATTGTACTCTGTTTTATTTTGACTGTTCTTCTGCATATTTAAGACCACTTTATCAAGATCAGTCTGTTCCACCTTCTTCTGTATCACATTAAGCTCTTTATATACGAGCGCTTTCAAATAGTCAGCCCTTTCAGGATCACAATCAAAACTAATATTCAGGCTGTTTGTCACTTGTGGAATGCGCGATGTAGATGCTTTTACACCTACACCATATGTGCCTCCCTCTTTTTCACGGATGTTTTCGGTATAGCGCAGGTTCAGTATGGAACCCAATATCGAATGATAAATAATGTTTTCCCGTGAATACCTGGTACCTGCTTTCATTTGTATCACAACTGTTGCCTTAGGTTCTTCCATTGGCACTAAAATCCGGTGCATGTTTTTACCCTTTGGAAAATAGGAACCATTATTGACCCAGGTCTCTCTGTCGGCTGTGCTGCTTAAAGAAGCAATGTACTTTTCAACCATTGGCTTAAGTATTTCGGCATCAACATCTCCGACAATAAAAAAAGTGAAATCACCAGCATTGGCAAAGCGTTCATCGTATATCTGCTTCATCCGCTCAAAGTTGATCTGATCAATATAATCCTCATCGAATTTTAGTGAACGTGGATTTCCATTGGCCATTATAACCTTCATGGTATCGCTCATTATTGTTTGAGCAGTTACAACCTTGTTCTTAAGTCGCTCCCTGGCCCGTTCTTTCAGGTTATCAAACTTTTCTTCATCAAAGCGAGGTTCGTTAAAGCGCATATACATTAACTGGAACATGGTTTCAATATCTTCAGGTGTTGACGCCCCCATGATCGACTCTGTAAAACTGCCCAGTTTATAACTGCATTGAGCAGTCTTCCCAGTTAAAACTTTACCCAACTGCACCGGATCATATTGTCCTAAGCCAAAGCCACTCACATAGCTGGCAGCTGCACTGACCGAAGGCAGGTCATCAGGCTGGTACAGGCTGGTACCTCCATAACTGACCGCTCTTAAGCTAACACTACGTTTTTGATAATCGGCAAAACGATACACCACCCTGATACCATTGGATAGTGTCCATTCTGTCGCACTAAAAGCATCAAGTGGTTTCTCTGAAACAATCTTTCCGCCCTGAGGAGTTGATTTTAAAAGTGATGAATTTACCGGTGTATTATCAACATATGGTTCCAGGTCTTTGGCTTCAATACGGGCAATAATGGCTTCAATATCTTGTTGCGACATATGGTTCAACCCCTCTTCTTCAGGACCTATAACCGTATATACCCTGTTTAGATCGCGCAAATAGGCAGTAGCTGCGCCTGAAACCTCTTCGAGACTGATGCCAGGTACAATCTCTTTAACAAACCGATAGCTGAACTCAGGGTCAGGCGATGATCTGTTATTAAGGAAATCTGCTTTTATGGCATTACAGTATGACTCTGTGGTTTTCTCATCTCTTCTTTTATAAGCATTTTCAGCCGATACTAAACTGTTGGTTTTTCTTCGCTCAAGCTCACCTGCAGTAAACCCATGGTTTATAACCCGCTGCAACTCGGTATATACTGTTTCAAATGCCTCAGCTTCTTTACCTTTTTTGGCACTAACGCTTACTTTGAATGTTTTATAGCCTCTTGCCAGGGAACTGAATCCGATACTTGCACGATCAAAAGGTGCATCCCCTTTTTGTGCTATTTCCCTGATGCGGGCATTAATAAGTGAACTAAAATAACCGTCCACCAATGATTGTCGCCACGAACCAATCGTATTGTCAGACTTATCTTCATAACGAACACTTAAGGCAATGTTTATGGAACTTACTTCATTGTCTGTTGCCAGCACATAAAGCGGTTCCGGATTATCAGGTATAATCACTGTGTTACGTTCTTTGGGATTTTCAACTGCCGGAATGGGCGAAAACAAATCAATTATCTTTCTTTCTATGACATCAGTATCTACGTTACCCACCACGGCGATAGCCTGAAGATCGGTTCGGTACCAATCGTGATAAAAATCCCTTAATTCTTTGGGTTTGAAGTTTTTTATAACATCCAGTTCGCCAATAACATCCCGGTAGGCATATATGGAACCGTTGTAAATGGTCGGTCCTGTTTTTCTGCGTATTCTGAATCCTGCATTGCGTCGTGTTCTCCATTCTTCAGATATAACACCCCGTTCTGCATCTATTTCATCCACATCCAATAAAAGCTCATTACTCCAGTCTCTTAAGATCAGCAGGCAAGAGTCTATTAATTCTTTATTTGCAGATGGTACATTGTTAATATTGTACACGGTTTCGTTTTGTGCCGTATAGGCATTCAGATCTTTTCCAAATTTGACACCATTCCGTTCCAGCATATCTATTAAGCTGTTTCCCGGAAATGTTTTAGTACCGTTAAAAGCCATGTGTTCCAGAAAATGCGCTAATCCATCCTGTTCTTCGTTTTCAAGCACAGCACCTACATTCTGGTAGATGTAAAAGTTAACCCGGTCTTCGGGTTTGTTATTATGGCATATGTAGTAAGTAAGTCCATTGGGTAATACGCCTTTTTTAATGGCTGCATTTAGAGGTACCTGTTGCGTTAAATCAGTAAATTGTTGCGACAGTAATGATGTCCAGCTTACTATTAAGCTGATAATAAAAATGGTTGTTTTGTACATTATTGTTGTTCTTGGGTGATCAATAAAAACTAAGTTCACTTATCTGTTTCTATACTTGTATTTATGGGCAAATTAAGCTGTGACAGCATACACCTGTTCACTCACATTCACCGGCCTTTTTTTAACTCCTCTCGTTGGTATCTGACTCACAATTAAAAAGAATATGATTATTGATGACAGCATGTACTACCTGAAAGGTTTAAGCTTTTGAGCTGAAAGGTAGTACCTTTGGCATTGAAAGGTTTAACCTTTTAAGACGAAGGCTTAAACCTTTTGAGCGCAAAGGTTTAAGCTTTCAAAAGGTGTATATTATTCTTTTTCAAATTTGATCTTTTCAATGCCGTCACGCAGTGAGGTAGCAGCTCTGAACCCTATACCTGTGCTTCGCACATTTAATGCTGTTACTTGCTCCGGAGTCTCACTCCCCTCACTGGAAACACGTAAACTTAACGTGCCTACATCTTCAATTGACACATTGTAACCAAGGGTTATATATTTGGCAATAAGCTCAGAAAGTGTTATTAAAACACCACGGACATCAGCTTTACTTAATGATGTCAGCTCCACAATCTCAGTCTCCAGCTGTGTCCGCTTTATGGTCCCTGTACGAACAGGTAGTATATAGTACTTTTTCTCACCCCTCTTTTGAGGATTGCTTCTCTCCTGCACTTTAAACTTTACTGTCATAACTTATACGGTTTAATGTGTTTTAGTAATATTTGTAAAGAAGAGGCCTTATCATCGGCTTAAAACCTCTACTTCAGCCTGTTTTGTCTTATTTGACTTTACAGGCCATTGCTTTTAATAATCGCTCCGGTATACCCGATGAGGGCTTGGGAGCATTATTAATTATCAGCTTTCCATCCGGGTTTATAATGGCAAAATGAGGCACTCCGGTTAAAGCCAACTGCAAACTGGTCTCTGTCCATTCAGGATTATGCAGTTGGGTTATTGCGCATTTCTCACCTCTCACCTCTCTCTTCTCTCTTCAGCCCTTTCCTTCATCTTTGCAAACTGCTTTATCCGTTTTTCTTTGAGAATCTCATATGTCTTGCGGGCTTCTTTTGCTTCCTTTTTCAAGCCAAGTTTATCGGCTGTTAAGGCAATGTATCCGTAAATATTATAGTCCCTGAACTCTTTCTTCCTTTCCTCCTGCAATTCTTTGTACCTCTTCAAAATGATGGCCAATAAATGTTTATCATCACATTCCTGAACGATGTATGCAAAAATGTCGAGACAGCCATTCCTGGCATATGGGAACTTAAATCCCACAGCGGCATTCATGGCGTAGTAAGCCTTCTCCCACTGTTCGTTTTTCAGCAATTCATAAATATATACCAGGGAATGAATGTACTCCAGATTCTGGAGTGACCTCAGGGATTTGAGGTTTGACTTCACCAATGCAAGTTTGTCATCATCAATGGGCAAAACATAGCTGAATTCCTTTTCCTGCACCCTTACACTGAACAGACTCTTCATTTCAGCATACACACAGTATTTAATTCTATTTTCAAGACTGATTTTGTCAACATATGGCAGTTTATAGAACCTATACCTGTTTTGTATGATATATTGTACATAGCCATAGTTAAGCTTATCGATGTATTTACTGTAGAGTTCCCAGCATTCCTTATCCGTTAATTTAAAATCTTCACCACCGTTTCTGAACAGCTCATCAAGCACATCGTACACTTGTTGATCCCTGGCACCATCACCCAGAGCAGCAGCATAGCTTAACATAAATTCCTGGTCCCTTTCCCCGCTGTCATAGCGTTTTTGTAAACTTACCAAACCTTGATTGTTCAGACCCTTTTGAGCTTCTGCAATCAGCACATCAGCAGTTTTATAACCCACCACATTGTGAACCACCTGACCTGTATTGGGATTGATATAAAGTAAGGTCGGATAGCCCCTTACCTCACCCTTGTACTCTTTATTGAAAGCTATGCCATTGGGTTCTTCCATATCGTACTTGACATTAATAAAGTGTTGATTATAAAATTCTCCAATAGCTTTTTGCGGAAAAACGTTTTCATTTAATTTCCTGCATGGCCCACACCATTTGGTATAGCAATCCACAAAAATGTATTTATCCATTTCCCTGGCTTTCTTAATGACCTTGTCCCACTTTGGATTAAGGGTAAATTCTATTCCCTGGCTTCGGGCTGTTTGAGCCGCAATAAAAACAGTTAGTGCAATGATTAAGAATCTCATCAGTATGTATTTTTTAATAATGAATTATTGTATTTAGTCATCAGCCTTAGCAGGGTGATCAATTAATTAAAGTGACTGAAGGCTGTGCAAGCATGTTTTGCACAAAGTCATTTAGCTCCCGGGAGCTAATACTTTCTATGGTGCTTTTTACCTCTTTATCGGCCCATAAACGCCCCTTGGTTTTAAGCTGGTAGTTGAAGAAATCCAGTCGCTCCTTTTCGGCATTCCATGAATCGAGGTAGCGGTTCCACTCTCTGTTTTTCAGGCCTCTCAGCTCCTCCTCATGGATACCATTCTCTTTGACATCGTCACAAATCCGGTTTAATACCTGTAAGGATTGATCTCTTAGTTCGGGCACTATTTTATAGCGGATACTTGTTGTGGTAAAGGCATGCGGCTCCTTTCCTGAGTATGAACTGCTACCCCAGGCGTATACCAGGCCTTCTTCGTTGCGCAGTATGCGCAGACACTGGCGGTTCATGTACTCTTCAAACATACCATTGAGCAGGTAATTTTTCAGGCTCCACTCAGCTTGATGCATTTTATAAAGGCGATTGACATTCAAGGTTTTCGCTCTTGCCTTTTCTGATTTTATTATCATATTCGACTCCGGCAACCATGATTGCCCCTGACCTGCAGATAGTGTCCCTTTAACAGGAATACTCCCCATCCACGATATCATTTTTTCTATATCTGTTTCTCCCTGAATACATATAGTTGTATTCGCAGGGTTATTAAGCCTGTTGAAATAGTCCTCAAGCTCTTTTTTTGAAAGTATCTTTCTGTCTCCCGGTGCAGGTGTTGGAAGAACTTCTGAACCAGTCATAAAAAAATAGTATGTATTCTTATTCGGCTTTATATCAGCCTTGTCATTAAAGCGATCAAGATTCTTTTGGTACTCGAAATCGCTAATACCAATGCCTTTATAATACAGGTTTAGGTAAGGCCATAAGAAGCTTGTGTTATCCAAGCTCCAATTAATTTTACAAGTTATCGTTCTTTCTCCTAACCGAGGATGAATACCACTATGTAATCCCCAATCGAATAGTTGCTTATCCAAAAACTCCTTATCCACCCCTGACACACTATCAATGTTTACAGTCGAAAACAGACGCATAAACTCCCTGTATTGAGCTGGAACATGCTGAATACCGTTGTCGATGCTTATCAAAAGTGATTTCTCGCGGCTATTTCTCAGCCACACCAATTTCATCCCATTAGATAAGGTGTATGTATATACTCCGTTTTCCAGTATTTTTTCATTTAATACATATGATGTATATTCTTTAGAAGCTTTTACCGGTAACATTTTCCTGTTTTTGGGTTCCGGACGTTTAAAACGTATCTTTTGGGGAACACCTAATTCAACGTTTGCTTCCGGTTTGTTGCTTGATGAATCCAGCACCTTCAGCATTTTCGATTCCCATGCCTTTCCGTAATCCGGAAATTCGGCCACCATGCCCAATGTTTGGTTAAAGATGGTAATAGCAGCTTCTTTAATATCAGCAGGGTTAAGTGATGTACCCTCATTATTTACCAGCTTCTTAAAATACTTCGGTTGCGTAAAGGGCCTGTCATGGGTAAAAAAGCGGAATACATTGGATAAGACCGTATTAAGCACTGGTACTGTATCAATTTTCATGGCATTAGTATAAACAGACGGATACTCTTTCCAAACCTGGTCTATTAATCGCTGATCCGCACCTTTGTACTTCAGGTGTGATATGGTGTTGCCAATGGTTTCTAACTTTGTGCGAAAATCAGCCGAGTCCTTACAAGTAAAACTAACAACAATGCCTGGATTGATACCATGTCCGATATTTACTTTAAAATCCCGTTTTTGCTCAAGCGCGCCTTTCAATAAATTACCTGTCATCTCATGCGCCAAGGATTTGTGCAGATCTTCCTTATTTCTTACTCCTGAGCGTTGATAACGATAGTTGACTGTTGCATTGATCTTGTTTGTATTGTGACGAGAAGCATATAAATCGATATTGCTTTCGTTTATTGGTAAAAAAGCTTTTGGTAATGCCGAATCAACCACACACCTGGTATGCGAGAAAGCTTTAATGAGCTGTTGTTCCATCTGATCAAGCGGTTCATTTCCGGCCATAACCAAGGCAATGTTTTCAGGACGGTACCATTTACGGTAAAATTGATTCAGCTTTTCTCCTGTAATAGCAGCAATCTGTGCCGAGTCGCCTAATGTTCGGTGATGCTCAAAATAGCCTCCTGAATAATTTTTATTTGGTGAATTGGCGTAGGATGTCTCAGTTTCTTTCAATATAACCTGGCGCTCTATTTCGATGGCTTCCTCATTAAAAACCATTCCGGAAATCACCCCGTTGATGAAATTGATCATTTCGCCCTGCGTTTCATCATCTCCTATGGGGTAAATAAATTTATATACCGTAGTATATTCACTGGTAAACGCTTGCCAGTCGTTATAAATATTCAGGCCCCCACGATTAACAAAATCGAGGGTCTTATCTTTACCATTATACCCCGGCACCGATTTAAAACACATGTGTTCCAGAAAGTGAGCACAACCTATTTCATCCTGTGTTTCGTATAAACTACCTGTATTGACAACCATGCCCAATGATGCTTTGCCTTTGACCCATGGTGTTTTTAAAACATAGTATTTAATTCCATTGGGCAAAATACCTTCTGCTCCATTGTTTATAACCGGGTAATCATTGCTTTTCCGGCACGATACCAGACCTAATGCTAAAAGACCAAATAATACTATCAACTGCTTCATTGTGATCATTTTTTTGAATTACAAAACAATGGTTTTACCGGCCTTCATATCACTCAGCTGGTTTTGATACACCTCTTTTCGTTTATCATTTGTATTTAACTGAATCGACTTTTCCTTTAGCTCAATGCCCTGCTTTCTATCGCCATACAGATACATAACATTGGCATAAAAATCGATGTTGGTGGCCTCATCGGGCATAAGGTCATAAACAGTATATGCCCATTTAAGTATCAGCTCTTTTTCATGGTCACTTTCAATGTATCGTGCAAATTCAGTGGCCATTCTCATAAGGTCTTGCGACTTGCGTGCGGCAGCTGTAATAATGATTCTTCCATTGGAAGCGCCATTAATAACTGTTCTTGCATTATATGTACTTTTTAAATGGGCAATGTCTAAGCTGTTGTAGAACCTCTCAATAACAGGCAGCTGAAGTGCCTTATAGGCTGCGCCATTTCCTGTCTGGTAATAATAACTAGTTAGTAACTGCTGGGCTTTACCTTCTTTTTTGCTTCCTCTTTCAAGAATGACATCTATTAAAGCAGAGTCCTTTTCCTGCACTGCATATTCAAAAGTTTGTTGCTCCAGTTGCTTTGACAAAGATTGATAGGTCTGACGAATATCTTTACGTACCACCTGTCGCCAGTTATCACTTAAGAAGTTTTCCTGAATAATACGATCTGCTTTACCTCCGTAGATAATGGCCTTGGCATGTTTCGCCAATAATAAAGCCATTTCCTTGTCTGACCCCTGCATTGTGGTTTGTATACTCAAGTAATGTTCTAACACTGGCGTATAATTAACTGCGCGTGTTTCATGTAACTTATCCAGGTACAGTGCGACCAACTCTTCATTGTCCTTTTCCAGTTTGTAACGTTCGGCAAGCCGCCCAATATTGTTGGGGTCGTCGGCATATTCCTTGGCTTGTTTCACAAGCTTCATAAAAGCATCAACTGACTTTGAGCCCTTCTCGCGTAATAAGACCACTCCTTTTGAGTCGAGAAACACGTAACCGGGAAGCCCCACAATGGCATATTTCTTTTGTATGTCAGGGCCATTGCCTCTTTCAACATCTATTTTTATGGCAATCAAATGCTCATCAAAATATTGTCCAACTTGTTCATCCAGAAATGTATTTTTTTCCATCCATTTACAAGGGGCACACCAGGTGGTATAGGCATCAATAAATAATATCTTACCACTTTCTTGTGCTTTATTAAAGGCAGCATTAAAACCATCTTTTTCGAAGCTGATGCCCTGACTAATGCTTAATTGCGTTACTGCAAATAACAGTATCGCCAGCGTTATTGTATTTTTCATCGTTTGTTTATTAAACCATTTTATAAGCCGGCCAACGGCAAGCAGGGAGAAGTTTTTGGTATTAAACCAATTCCATTCACCATTATGCGACTGCCTGTTCGGTATCTGACTCCATGCATTTAAACACCCACCCAATGACAAAAAGGCACTGGATGGGCTGGGGAATCACTACGACATCATCCCTTGCCGAGATATGAACGACACCATAGCGAGGATTCTGTTTATTTATAATGCTTGTCGCATTTGTTCAAGTTCTGTTTTTACCACTTTCCTGCCTCTGTCATTGGAGGACATCATATTTAAAGCTGCCTCTTTTAAAGCAATGGCCTCATGGTAGTGCTTCCGTACAAACAAAACATCTGCTTCAAACGACGGTAAACGAAAATCATTTGGCATTAACTGCTTTCCATAATCTATCCAAGGGGCGGTTGCCTTACAGTCTTTCTTGGAGCGACATGCTGAAAGGTATGACTTTGCTACCTTTAGCAGTATGGAGGTAATCTGCTCGGCATTAGCGTAACGTAAACGCTTTTTCTGTGCTTCTATAATGTAACTGCCCGCCTGACTTTTGTTTTTTTCGCAAAAGGCATCGTAGGCCGCTTTATCTTTGGCTTGTATATCTTTTACCGACCGGGTGTTTAGCAATTCATTTAAATATAATCTGGCCTGCTTTTTAAGAGCTTTTGATTCTCCTTTCAACTCCAGCAACTCAATGGTCCAATAATCATTATTTATTAAGCCATCGCTATTCGGATTTTGTCTATTCCAACGCTCCATAAATAACTCATAGGTCTTACTATCATTATTTGCGAGTGCGTACTGCCTTGTGCGCATTATCATATCCTTCTTCAGTTGTTTGAGTGTCTCCTCTTCACGCCGGGTGGCAATGTCAAAAAACTCATCGTAATTAGCATCCAAAATGCGCTCTGCCTCACCTCCACAAATGAGGAACCTCCTGTTGTTAAGTAAAAACTCCATCATCTCGAAATAGCTTTCCTTCATGTCCTTTTGTACTTTGAGGTAGTCGTTAATAGCATCATAAGGTGCTTCCTTTTGTTGCTTTTGTACCTGAATGTATCGCTTAAGGAACTCTGGATCACTTTTTCCTGCTGCATAATTCTTTTTCAACTCCAGAAAACTGTTCGGGTCACTAATTGCATCCATTGCATATTGTGCTTCGCTAAGCAACTCATCAGCACTAATAGCACCTACCACACGGTGTAAAACTTCTCCCTGGGGGTTAAAAAACAGCAAGGAAGGGTAAGCATTCACCTTATTTTTGCGAGCCAGCTCTTTCCCTTCTGCTTCAGCATCCATCTTAATACTCACAAAATGCCGATTAAAAAACTCTCCAACCTGCTTTTGAGTAAAAACATGCTTGCTTAAGGACTTGCAAGGTCCACACCATTGGGTGTAGAAATCGATAAAGACGAGTTTATCCTGTTCTTCTGCCTTAGCAAGGGTTTCTTTAAATTCTCCCTTGGTGAACTTTATACCCTGGGCACTTATGCTAATAGCAATTAAACAAAGGGCTACTGTTGTTAGTGATTTCATTTTTTCACAATTTGATGATACGCTTGTCGGCGCGACAAAGTATATCCTTCTATTTCTTTACGTTTGATATTATGTCTACTGACTCACCCGAAGCCATTAAGACCCCGGGTAAGCAGTAGAAAACACTCCGACGCGATGAGCGACATAGAGGGTGAGATTTAGGTGATTAACATACCTGCCTGATGCTATTAGCTTTAATTCTAATGGGCACCATGACAAGCAAGCTCTATTTGTATGTGATCATTATGATATTGTTTGCTCTATAACACTGAATAAAATACTGAGAGTGAAGCTGGGTTTGATTTACTATCCTTGAAGCTTAGTGAATAAAAAGATTGGACCCATCATTATTAGACGCTTTCTATTCCTCCACTTTGAAACACTCACCGCATCACTTCTATACACCAATATACAGGAGTAATAACGTGTGCAGAAAATCTACCATTCACAAATTTACATGATCTTTCAGTGGCACTTAAAACAACGTTTCAATCAATACAAGCTACCTTTTGTTTTAATTTTTATTGTGCTACTTCGTGTTATTCATAAATAAAAGAATACTCTTCATACAAATTATACTCTTCCGAGTAACTATTATAGTCTTTTAAAGAATTAATAGTCATATTACCATTGCTATCCGTAGCATAAGCGCCAATAATTTCCGGAATTTGATCTACATATAAATCATGATTAAATCCAAACTCATCCTTATATTCCTGAACTTCTACTACTCCGTATTTCTGCATTAAAAGTATCTCCAAATCGAGATAGCGCGTATTGTAATCGGGATAAAACGGCGGCAAATACTTGTAATGTAACGGATTTGGTATGGGTGAATATTCAACGATAATCGATCGTGTTCTTAACAACCAGGAGTCGGCATGTAAAAATTCACCCGCTGCATTCTGTACATAAGGTAACTCCATAGCAATACCACCACGATGGGGATCCCTACGATAGGTTTTTACCCGTCCATCCTCGTGCCATTCCAATATTTCAACGTCATATTCTGACTCCTCATCCAGGTCGTAAACTTGGGTTAAGCGCTGTTTTTCATCATATTCATAGGCCCACATCTCCCTTAGTTCAGTTGCATAATCGTCTTCAGGATCACCCCACCAGGATTCCACACGTTCAACCATATTAAATTCGTTATGGTAAAACTTATAAGTAATAGGTCTGTATAATTTACCTGTTGCAGTGTTACCAATAGTATACCCATAGATACTATCCAGTAAGTAGGGTTTATCAAAATTATAAGCCATATTAAACTCCCGACTTAAAGATTTTTCACCATACCATTCATTCAACCTGAATACCTTAACAGGTCTTTTCATATCAACCATAACTACCGATATTGATTGAGACCGTACTTCTTCTCGCTCATCTTCAAGTTCAATGGTTAAGGTGTAGTCTTGATTCTTGACCATAGGCTCATTGCAGACAAATGAATAATCATACAAGGCCGTATCTTTTTCAAAGAATCCCTGATCAATGGTTTTACCGTCAAATATAACTTTATATCGTTCCATATTGTAAAGGCCTGTTTCAAATTGGGCACTCAATTCAAACACCTGACTTACCACACCCAAAGTACTTCCGCTTAAACCATTTATGCTAATAGTTGGCTCAGAAAAGCGCTTCACCTCAATTGAAAAGGCTTTATTATAGGTACGCAGATCATTGTCAATGATCTTCACGGTGTAATAAAGAGTTGAGTCAGAATCAGTAATAGCTGTTAAATCAACCTTGTACTCAAACTGAAATATTTGCTGCCCATTGTAATCCGGCACTTCATCAATCACCTCGTAGGTAAGACCATTTAATATTTCTATTTTATTAACACCATTTGGCACTTTCATATCACCTTTTATGTAATAATGGTCAATAGTATCTCTTCGTACTGTTACACTCACATCAGAAGTAGTATCAAAACCCGGATCAGGAAAGGCCGGGTCTTCCTGACAAGCATATAGTATACCCAGTAATGCTATTGATATATAGATTATTTTTTTCATTTTACATTATTTTTTGATTCATAGTAACCCGCCATTAACAGATTACATCTTAAAAAAATCACATTGCTCGTTTAAGTTATTATCATCTTATTAATAGACGTTTGGTAATAACTACCAGCGCCAGTCTATAATATTCCCACGGTGTCACAAGAAAGAACACCGTGGATTGCTATGAAGACTCAAACCCTATTCCCAATCAAAATTATAGTCGAAAAAGTGTTTGGCAGCAGGATTGATCTCATAAATATCAATTCCCATTTTATACAGTTCTTCGATCATCAGTCTCACTCGTTGCACAATAACCTTACCTGTATAATAGCTTTCCAGGTTGTCTGTATTTGTTTCGTAGATTAATAGGTGCAAGAGGTTACGAACATCCCTTTCTTTATCCGGAATGGTTTTGGGTGAGTCTAATCCTAAAATAGTAGTATACATGGTTACATTACCATATACCTTTGTAGCAACAGGCGACGAGTTTGTCAGGACTAAACCCTTGTTTATGTACCATTGAGGTTCATAATACATATATCTTTCATTCCCCCATCCAAATCTGTCCCAAACTGGTGCATCTTCCTCTTCTGCCAAATCATCAACATCCTCCAAATACAAAGCTGCTACCGGCTCAAACAGTTCGGCAGGCAAGAGGTCAATCGCCTTTTTTTCAATTAACAAACTGGAAATAAAACAGTATAACATGGAGTTGCGGTATTTTTTAATACCCGTTACGGCATCCTTATCGAGTCCATGAAGACTTTCATAATTAAACGCAAAGGCCGGCTCATAACCATTTTGTAAAATCGAATAATAATGACCATAATACTCATAGTTATCTGGTTCATGAATATACGGACCATGGCTATACGAATTATAATTGGTTGAACTTGAGCCAATACTGTCTACTATAAATATATGCCTGGGAAAGTAGTTCTTAATAAAATCATTAGCAATCATCTTTCCATTAAGCTCAAGTTGGGGCTTAAAAAAACGAAGCACCATAGAATCAAGCATTCTTAGCCCATAATCAATGCTTTCAGCATTAAACAGCTTTAGGGTATCCTTTTTCCATGTGTCAAGCTCCTGACGTTCTTGCAATGCAAACATAAAGTCGGTTTTGACATCAAAGTCATAGCATATTTTCACGCCATAATCATTATTCCACTTGGCAATAAGATCTTTTGTCATATCCACTTCCTCAGATTTGGGAGCTACCTCATCTAAACCGGATGGGCTTAATGCTTCCTCTTTTTCACAGGAACTGAACAATAGTATTAATCCTAATATATATAGATATTGTTTCATTAATATTTTTTTTTAGATATAAAACTTAAAATTACCAGAACGACTGCATAGACAGATCTTCCGATAAACTATATATCAATAGGTTACCGGCAACTTATCCATTCGTTCATTGTTACGTATCAGCGGATTATTATCCCGCTCATACAATGGTATAGGCAGGGTATAGTTTAAATCCTCCGGTTGTAATTCATAATATTGTGTACTGGAAATTCTACCACTATTATCAGTTATCGAATAGTAATGACCAATTGTTGGGCGGTCTTTCATACGTCTGAGGTCAAACCATCGATGCTGTTCTTCAAAACATAACTCTTTTCGCCGCTCTGTTAGTATCTGCATATGTAGTTCAGGACCTTCCTCTATTACAATGGAACCTTTATTACTATAGCGACTTTCTAGCAAAGTGCGTAAATCACTCGCTGCATCGCCCCCATTATTATACCTTGCTTCAGCACGGTTCAAATACGCTTCAGTTACATGCAAATTACTCTTTCCAAGTGAAGTAAAAGACATCTCTCTTTTAGAAGGATAATAGACTTTAAACAATTTTCCAGGGGCTTCATAGAAAAAATTCCCTAACCTGTTATCATCGGGATGGTAAAGCTCAATTAAATCCTGACTAACACGATATCCCCCTATGTCTAATTGAGTATTAAAACTGTACGAAACTGATTCTCCATAAGAAAAGAGCACACCAGCTTTATTTTCTGCAATATAAACACTGTTCTCCTTCATAAAAGGCAAGTCATTGGATTCAATAACGGCTGTTGCATATTGCTCAGCTTTATCCCACTGTTCCATGTACAAGTAGGTTCGTGACAATAAAAGATCACAGGCTGATACCGTTGGGTGCCATTTCGATTTTTCTACTCCACTTTTTTCAATATATTCTCTGGCTGTTTCCAAATCCCTTATAATCTGTTCATAGCACTCTTTAACACTTGAACGGTTGTATGTTTGCTCAAGGCCGGTGCCCAGTCTTAATGGTACGCCCAGGTCAATGTTTGCTGTAGAGCTATTATAGGGCACCCCGTACAGATTTGTAAGAATAAAGTATTGATAAGCCCTTAAAAAATAGGCTTCACCTATTATATAATCCTTTTCATCCTGTTCGCCAATGGCATCTTCAACCATTTCAATCATATAATTGAAAATTGCAATCTTATTATAACTTGATTCCCAGGTATTATTTGTTTCTACGTGTTCTCCGACATCATCAAGTTCAATTTCCCTTTGCCATGTATATAAAGTCTTACTACCTCTTTTAGTATTGTCTGCAGCAACAGGATACTCATCAAGATTATCCGTCATGAATTCAGTCATTAAGTCTTCAAACTCTGCCAGAAATCTGCTGTTCTTGCCTAACATGGTGGCAGCATAATGTTCAGTGGTGGTAGGTATCAGCTTATCCTGATCCACTTCTTCAAGAAAATCTTTGCAACCCAAAAGAAGGCAGGATAGAAGCAGTATTAATATGTATTTTTTCATTTGTCTAAAAGTTAAATTTCAATTGTCTATTCAATAGAGATATTATCCGATGCCTTAAAAATCATAGGATATACTTTAGAACCCAATATTTAAGGCAAATGTATACGTTGGTAACATTGGCATTCCTACACCCTGTACCTGGTTAGGGTCCTGTCCTTTTAAACGTTTATCAAATGCCCATACCGCCAGGTTCGACATGCTTCCACTCAATCTCATATTTCTCAGTCCCAACTTTGCCAGGCTTTTCTCTGGCACATTGTATCCTAATGTTATGGCTTGTAATCGGATATGATCCCCCCTTACAACACGTATATCACTCAGATCATACAAACTCCAACCAGTTGAAAGGTATGGTACCAGATTACTATATGCAACAACATATGATAAATTAGTCGATTCACTTATACTTAAGGGGTTGTTACTTAAGGTCGGAATTACTGCCCACTTTTCATCACCAGGTTGTCGCCAACGATCATTAAAGTCGGCATGTAGGTTTTCGGTCGGTAGTGGCATGCTTTGATTTTCATTGTATAGATCCAGTAAGCGAATATGATGACCCAGTTGATACGAAAACGAAGCATTAGCTGTGAAACGCTTGAACCTCACTTCGGCATTGAACCCACCATAAACCTGTGGAGATCGTCTTCCTGAATAAGTTAATATTTCACTCAATAGTTCATTTGCTGTCCCTTCGGTATTCTCAAGATTTTTATATTTAGGAAAACCTTGTTCGTCAAGCCCGTCAAACTGGTACGAATAAAAACCATCTATGGGATGGCCACTTTCGTAAATATTTCCATTCAGGTAATCGTTTACATCCAAATCATAAGCTGAAATCTGATTACCTTCAAGTATTACCTCCTGCAGCCATGTTGCATTAGCACCAAAGCGCAAACCCCAGTTTTGACTTTTAACAGGAGTACCCCTTAAACTCAGTTCATAGGCATAATCTTCTTTTTTCCCACCATTGATCAATTGAGTTTGCAAACCATTTACATATGAAATATCACGTGATATGATCAAATCTTTACCTTGGTTGTAAGCCACTTCCATACTACCGTTTAAGCGTCCCTGGTAAAGAGAAAAATCAAGCCCTGCATTAATAGTAGAAGTTTGCTCCCAGGTTAAGTTGGCATTTGGCATGGAGCTAACTTGTGCAATATCTTCATCCATTGTGGCATTATACGTATACTCTTCTATTAACATATAAGGAAGAGCACCTGGCGGAGTTCCCCTGAAACCATAGGAAGCACGCAGTGCTAACTCATCCATAAAGCTGTTATCACCCCAAAATGTTTCCCTGTGAATATTCCAACGACCTGAAACTGACCAGGTAGGCCTAAACTTGTAGCGTTCGTATTGGCCAAACTGGTTGGAACCATCACTTCGAACACTGGCTCCTATAATGTACTTACCCCTGTACTGGTATGAGAACAAACCAAACATCGACATTTGATTGGTCAATTGGTCAGTTATGCTCGGGTATATATCAAAGGGTCCCCGATCCTTTGTTAACCACGTAACCATATATGAATAGGGCCAGTTTTCATCAATTTCAGCACTCCCTGGCTGCGGGTATACCTCTGGTATTGAAATAAATGTTCTTCCCTGATTGTGATCATAACCAGGTGCTATCCAGCCACTCGAGCCTTTCATTTGCATTGAATTAAGCTCGTAGCCTAATTCCACATTAAAATTATGATGATCAAAGATGGTTTTACTAAGGTTTAACCTTACATTACCACGGTATGAATTAGACCCTGTATTCGATGTAGTGTAAAGGCCACCAAAAGGCACTGAGCCATTTGCTTTAACAAACAACTCATCCAAATCTTCCGGATAAAAATATCCCCTAAACTCGGCCATATAAGCGGTATTATCCTGAATATAGCTATTCTGTACATTGGTGGTTGTACGGTACGACCCGGTAGCCATTAAGCGAACGCCTTTTGCCAAATTATAATTCAGCGTAACATTAAGGTTAAAATCCTTGTTCTCTACTGAATTGCCTGAATGATTCAATTCATTTTGAAAATTATAATAATTCGGAATAACCTGGTAGCCAGTGGTGCCTCTTGCTAGAATAGTCTCAACATAATGTAATGAACCATCCTCATTTTTAAAGGGCAGTGCCCTGCTGTTATAATAAGCCTCATCAAATACATTGCCGATGTTGGGATGATTTAATTCCTGGTTTTGTACACTTCCGCTCATACTAAATGCCAGTTTCAGTTTTGACCCCACATCAATATTAACATTGGCCCGGGCCGTCAGGCGATCAAGCCCAACACCCGGCTCAATACCTTTTTGGTTATCGTAACCAACCGAATAATAGTAGCGTACTTCCTCTGAACCTCCACTCAGATTGATCATATGACTCTGGTTTATTCCGGTTCTATAAAGCTCATCAAACCAATCGGTATTCATTGTTTCATAGCGGGCCACCTCGCTTTTAAACCCATCGTAATCGATGGTTCCGCTTCTATAATCATATAAAGCTTTTTCGTAACCCGTATAGGATACCAAAGCTTCACTATAACCAATAAAACGCTGATGCCTTTCTCTTGAAACATCAATGCGTTCTCTTGAATTCATCAGATCAAAATCACTGTAACTGGGAGCGATCAGAACACTTGAACTACCACTGTAAGTGAAAGTGGCCTTTCCAACTTTTCCCCTTTTCGTCGTAACCACAATAACACCGTTGGCCGCTCTTGTACCCCAAATGGCTGTTGCAGCCGCATCTTTTAGCACATTAATACTTTCAATATCCTGCGGATTCAGTCCTGTTAACGCATTCCCGATCAGGTTAACTCTGTCAAAACTATTAATATCATCAGCTGTCAAATCAACCGGGTCATCATAGATAATTCCGTCAACCACCCAAAGTGGTGCCCTTGAGCCTGTAAACGTGCCCCCAGATCTTATTCGGATCTTGGAAGCTGCTCCCGGCGTGCTACTTAACTGTGTTGCCATTAAACCAGTTGCTTTTCCCTCAAGCATCTGGTCCACTGTTAATGAACCGATCTTATCCAGATCATCAGCTTTAATTACTTCAATGGAGGCAGTCGATTCTCGCCTATTAATCACCTGGTAACCTGTCACTACCACATCACCCAGCTCATGCATTTCCTCATCGAGTTGCACATTTAGTATATGGTGCTTCCCATCCAGGGGCACTTCTTTCTCCTGAAAGCCTATAAACGAAAAGACTAGTGCCTCTTTGAGCTCCGGCAGTGTAATTTCAAACTCACCATTCATATCGGTTACCGTACCCAATACACTGTTTTTTACCACCACATTAACACCAGGCAGATACTCACCGGTTTTTCTGTCGGTAACGCTTCCCCTGATGGTTATTTTTTGTGGTTGTTGTTGAGCATTTACCGACTCCTCATTGGCTTTGATAATGATCACATCATCCACCATGGTATAGGTCAGGCCGGTATTGTCAAGCGCTTCATTCAGTATTTCTTCAACTGTGGCATCTGTTCTATCGATGCTTACAGTCTGCAGATGCTCTATGTTTTCTTCATTATAGAAAAAACTATAGTCGCTCTGCTCCCTGATCTTCTCAAACAGGTTGGCCAGACTAAGATCGGTTACACTCAGGCTCATACGCTTACTCTGCGAATAGGAGTCTGCTGAAACAGACAGTACTGCAGAAAAGAGCAAAACAATGGTCAACCATGCTTTAGGCAGTCGGCCAGGCGGGCGGACGGCCATTAATACTTTGTTTTTTTTCATAACTTTGTAGGTGTTTATAATTAGTGTATTCCTGATAAGGGTACATGCTTGCAGGAGGGTGCGCCAACATCCTCCTGTTCTACTTCCTTAGCGGGATACGTAAATAATTTTGTTATCCTTTATGTCAACGGATACTGATGTTTCTTCCTCCAGAATTTTTAAGATATTCGACATTTCTTTATAGCGCGGTAAGTCACCGGTGAACCTTATATTTTTGACACGATCATCAGTTATAATAATTTCAACGTCGTACCAGCGGGCCAGCTTGCCCATAAATACCTCCAGGGCTTCATTCTTAAATATAAAGCGACCGTCTTTCCACGACGTGTATATCCCGGTATCCACCTCCTGTTTGTTTCTTTGTCCGCTTTTCCTGTTTACAACCAGCTGTTCATGGGGCATCAATGTATCAAATGCCACCTCATCACCTGTCGTTGTTTGCACCGTTACACGGCCCTCAACGAGCGTTGTTACAATGGCATCGTCTCCTTCATAGGCCGATACATTAAAGGCAGTACCCATTACCTCTATGGACTGGTCTCCGCAATCAACAATAAAAGGCCTGTTTTGGTCAGCTAGCACATCAAAGTAGGCTTCACCCTTCAGTAGCACTTTTCTTTTGTTTCCGGAAAAGGTAACGGGGTATGTTAGTTCGCTATCAGCATTTAGGTAAACCTGAGTTCCGTCGGGCAGCACCAGCTGGTATTCACCTCCCCTTGGAACAATCAGGGTATTGGTAGCTGCCGGTCCGGGTTCGACTCGTTTCTTTGAAGGGTATGCCAACACACCTTCAGTGTTTGTAATGGAAACAGCTCCTTCCTGAATATGGGATAGTTCATTTTCAGTTAGATCAACAATATGGCCATTGTCTAAGACCAGGGAGGCATTGGTGGTTCCGGGTACAATATGAGCTTCTTCTACTGTTTGCCAGCTATGATCATCCAACATCAGGTGATAGGTATAAAACGATGTAAAGCCAATCAGCACAGCAGCTGCAACAGATGCTGCTGCCTTGCACAGTCTTACCGGAATACTGCGCTCCTGCTTTCTCTCCTGTTGCATGGCATGCAGAAAATGCATCCAGTGATCGTCAAGCTGAAGCTTATCGATGCCTTCTTTCCAATCGGTAAACGCATCAGCATTAAGTATTTCTTTCTTAAGCTGTGAGTTGCCGGCCATCTTCTCCCATTGATGAAGTTCCGCCTTCTGCTGCTCATCTAACTCATCCATCACATGAGCAGACAGCAGCTTTGCGTATTTTATATGTTCTCTTATCTTTTCCATTTTTGTCTCTGTAGTCTCATTTAGTTTTAAGCACAATGCCGTTTACTTTAACATTGTGCTGAATTGGATACAGACTACTTTTAGTCTACTTCTCCGATCAACTCCGCGGCACAACTATCGACATCATATTGTCAGACAAGCTGATGCGATTAAAAACGAGGCCAATAATCCGGTTTTTTAATGCAGAGATCGATCTTTTAGTCTACAGAACGAATGGTTTTCGAAAAGGGGTGACATATGGGATAAAAAAAATATCAAAGAATTTTCATCATTGCCACCATTAAAATGATAAACAATTGTCCGTCAAGACTTTCACGCAAGGTCTTATAAGCACGTTGGCGCACTGTTTTGACGGTATTAATGGTCACCCCCATTTCCTCAGCAATTTCCTGATTGGTATATCCCCTCATTACCATTTGAATAACCTTCATTCCCTGGGGTGACAGGTCATTAATAGCTTTGTGTAATAAACGGTAAGTTTCTTCGCGAAGAATTTCATCTTTAATCTCTTTTTCAACCACCAGGATCCCTTTTTCTATTGAAATAATGGATAATCTTTTATCCCTTCTTATCTGGCTGAAGCAGGCATTTTTTATCAGTACATATAAATAGGCTCTTAAAGCCTCTTCGCTGTCAAACTCTTGGTTCCTGTTTTGCCAGAGTTTAATAAAAGCATCCTGGGCAATGTCTTTTCCTTTCTCTTCGCAATTCATAATGCGGGTTGCCACCATGTGCATGGATGGGTATAAACGGTCAAAAACTTTTTTGAATGCCTGGCTATTGTATTCAACATTTTTTCCTGATAGCTTCATTAGCTCATTTTAACTGATTAACAAATTAAGCCAGCAAAATTAAGTCTAAGAAAACTTTCTCGCATCAGCAAAATTAGTAATTACACTACTTTTTTTAAGTACGAAAAATAAGTAATACGTAAGCAAATATACATCCTAATCACCTGTCTCATTGATGCTTAACAAACGCATTTCGTCACCTCTTCAAAAAAGCGGTCTGATTTCACGGAATCAATTTCTTGTTGTTATCACCTGGAAATTTTGATGATCGCCAGTTGAATTGAAGGGTGATATACGACGCGAAGTGCAGGATCGTTATCATACTCACATGGTCAATGTTATTAAGCTAATGCTGAATTGAAAATCGATCCTGTCAAAGTCTTAAACTGTGACTTTGTTTCAGACTTACAGCCTGATATTTACATTATTGTCAAATTCAAGGGGCGATGCCCCTTGTTTTGATGTTTAAGACCTTCAGTCTTTTATGTAAGTTAATTAGTTTTAACCGATGACATTGAAATACCTAACAATTAGCGTCTAATGATTAGCTTTTTGAAGGAGGACCTGCACCATTCTCGACCTCACGAGTGCGACAGAAGTGCACATAAAACACTGATGATGGTTTATCGGCCTTGAGAGTGTGTCCATGCAATTTGATCATGAGGTAAATTCTTTAAGGGCACAGATGCGAAATCTGCGCCAGCGGGGAGATTAAGGAAAATAACAATAGACAATATTAAGGTGGCGATGATGTAATATATATATCTTTACAAGAGTGGTTGACTACTACTAGTTATCAAAAAGGACCATTAAAATTTGACAATTGTTGCCCTTAAAAATAGAAGGTTTGTAAGGATTTCATAGGCAGATAAAGGTTTTGTAAAACCACTTATCTTTGAAGAGGACTTGATCATCTCGAAAAGGAATTTCCAACAAAAGGGCAGAATTCTGAATATTAAATCTATTCGAAGGAGATTGGAAATCGGGAACAATAAGTATTGCAGACAATGAATGAATTAGAAAAAATAAATAATCGAATTGATAATGCTATAAAAAAATTTGACTCTTCGTTTATGTCGAACTCTAAATGGAGTAAATTAATTCATGCTCTGATTGATAATGAAATTGATATTGCCGAATTTGAAATAAAGTACGTTAGGACTAATCATATATACAAAGAATTGGGTTTCTGTTTTGAGGAATCATACGAAAACAATTTTACCAAATTTGGATTGCTTGATGGAGGATTAACTAGTGGTCCAGCTAATTTTAAGGAAATAGAATGGATTGAATTTAAAGACAATTTAGTATTCTGCAGACGACATAATAAAAAGGCGGAACTTAATTATAAAAAGCGGATTCAATATGTGGACATAATTGTAGATATTCTGAATTCGCTTGGGTCTTTTGAATATGAAAAAAACAACTATAGATTGAAGATTTACGGATATAAATAAGAAATAACAACACCACAACAACATATCATAATGCATAGCATGCCGCAGGCGCAACAAAAGCTAGAATCATACTACGAAACAGTTGCTTTCCCAATGGAATGGATTATCCACTTATGATAACATAGTCTCAATATCAGATAATGCCCCATTACTATGTCCCAAATACAAGCAATTCAAAATGCTCTTTTTTCAAATAAAAGCAAAGCATAAAACCACAGCATGCCCGTTTCCATGACTTTATAAGCCCATAACCATCCTCCAACTATGTTTTATCCTTTATCATTTTATCACTCTTTGTTTGTACTCTGACAACTTTGTTGTCATGATAATTTATTATCTTGCTAAACAAAATACAGTATATTATAATATTTTCAGCAAGGCATTGCACTACATAATAAGAACTATTCATTTAGATATAAGGACTATTGCATCTTATAAAAGTAAGGATATAGTCCATTATTATCATTAACCAATTTAACAATTTAACAATTTAAAAAAATGAGAACACTTTTATTTTTTGGTATTTTAATTAATTTATGCGCAGCACTAAAAGCCCAAGAGGAAAACAGTATTGATTTTAAAGACCAAACAGGAAATCTATATGGAGTGGTCACAAACACTTATACAGATGAAACAATTAATGTTAAGACTGCTAATGGCGAATATATTGAAGTTGATTTTTATACTGCAGCCAGTTCTTATTATCTCCTTTATGAAGTTCCTTTAACAGCACCACAGGGCTATTTAGAATTCACTCTACCAGAAGGTATTAGTTATTTAAAAGTTGAAATTCTAGTAGGAGATCACCTTGAGTGGCCAATTTTATACTTAAATGGTGACCGAACATATACTTATTACACAAAAATAGATGATTACAGACGAGAAGTAGAGTTAAACCTGGATTATAAAGGCGAAGTTGTAATAAAACTTAAAAATAATACTACAGAGATTAATCCTGCTAAGGGTGTAATTGTTGATAAAATATTTTGGAAAAATAACATTCCTACATCAGTTGATTACAACTATATTGATCAAATTAAAATATTTCCTAATCCTGTTGTTGATAAGTTAAATATCAAATGTGAATTAGATATTCAAGAGATAAGCATATGTAATATCGATGGAACGATTGTAAAATTTATTACTGATACTCAAAATAACATTATTGATTGTTCAAATTTGAATTCTGGTATTTATCTTTTATCAATTGTATCGGTTGATGGACATGAAGTCGTCAAAAAATTTATTAAGAAGTAAAATGACAATATGCTCAAATTATAATTGACAAAGTTATTTAATCAAATCCCAGCCCCAATCAAGTAGGCTGCCGATAAGCTAATGCCTATCGGATAAACTCTTACACCACCCAGCGTACGGATCTCGTACCGGGTGGTTTGTTATGTCATCAGGAAGCGCGAATCACACTTATTGGACGTGATTTGTTGTAAATTTCAATTAGGGGATATCATCGCTGTTTCAATCGGTTCGAAGCAATGACAACATCAAGCATGGCTATGTGCAATTTCCCGCCCCATTCGATTTCGGCTCCATTCATAAATCATACAGGATTCAATACCCTAGCGGACAAGGCTCAGGCAAGGCTACATATTTAGAACCCTCATAGGCGATGACTAACAATCACCTTCTATAAACATCTGATAAGTCAGAATCACCTCACCCTCTTACCTTGCGGCACCCATATAGCACCATCTTTCTTGTCTCCAAAGGTAAGCCCCCGGGAGCCTATGGCATACAGTCCTGCTGTATACAAGCATATGATGGCATCCAGGTTGTCTTCATTGTTTTTCAGTGCTTTGCCTCTCAGGCTATTAATGTGATCGTAATTGACAGATGCCTGTTTGTCTTCAGGAATAATCAGTTGGAGTTCCTGAGCTTGTTCAAGTCTTACTATTAGCGATGCCAACAGCTTCTGCCCCTCTCTTTTAGCAGCCACATCTCCTTTTTTATAGCTCAGCCTTTTGGCCAGTCCGAAAACTTCTATCATGGAGGCATGAGGATAACATTCAATCTGCCATTGATCACCACTCAGGTAGTTGAATCCCTTTCCCTGAAGCCTGTGAAACAGTTGCACACTAAAAGCATCAGGATACAACTTAAGATTGGTTGGATAACATGAGGCCCATCTGGACCTGTACTGTTGATTCAACTCAAGCTCACAACTTCTGTATCCTTCGCTATTGTTAATAATAAGCGAAGCATCAATGGCAATACCCCTCAATTCCTTAACCGTATCTAAAACCTGCATACACGAGTCAAGCCCAATCACCCCTGAATGGATTTCCTCCAGTACCAGTTCATGTCCTATTAATCTGCCAATGGCGATTGACGATGGATTAAGATCACCTTTCCATGCAAGGTCAATACCTGCTAAGCGATATTCATGAGAATCATTCATTGGCACAAAATTAATTCAGAATGGCTAAACTAAAAATTGGAATGTGTGGTATCACTCAGGCTATTATGTGTTCCAACAGGCCTGATTGCGGAGACAGGAACGGGATTGCCTGCTGCTAATATCATTCACTCATCAGATGACTAAATATACGCATTTATCCATCCGATGAGTGTATTCAATTAGATCAGGACAATGCCAGGGCAATGCTTACTCCTATAAAGGTACCGATAACATACCCAAGAATACCAACCAATATAGCCGGTGTTACCATGCGTTTTTGTCCCAGTGACGCTGCCATTGGCGCTGCCACAGATGGCCCCATTATATTGGCGGCCGACGAAACGATCACTTCATACACATTGAGTTTGAATAAACGCGCCAATGCCATTAAAAATACGAAATGGAAGAACATGATAACCAGGTAGAACAGCAATAATGACGGACCAACTTTTAAAACTTCGTATATGTTCGTTGAGGCACCAATAACGGCCAGGAAGGCATACATCATCCACAAACCAATGGTGAAAGCGGTATTTTCCAATGGCCTCAAACGCGATGGAATAACATTTGCCACTACCAATGATAATACGGTGATAAGCAATATGCTTAAGTTCAGGTCGGTATTGAACAGACTCTGTAAATAAGGCGATAACCATTGCCCACCGGCAGCAATGGCCACTGCCAGGAAGAGTGATATGGCAATGCGCTCCATGGTAACAGGACTTCCCTGTTCCTCATCCTGCTCAACAGCTTCAACACCTGTGCTTTTTTTATACCAGAAACGATTCAGAAATGCTAAAGCGGGTACTAAAAACAAGAAAAGCACGTATAAGTTAGCGACAAAATTATCGACTGCTATGGTAGCTGAAAAGTAGGGGTTGGTGCTGAAGTTTAATGTTTCACCCGTTGCAACAAAATTGATACTTCCACCCACCAGAGTAGCAGCAATAACACCGGCTGTATTACCTGCATCTTCGCCCAGATCAATAAAGCTAAAAGCGATAAAGCAGCCTAATACAACACCTACGGCACCAATGATAAAGGCCAGTAACAATTTACCACTCTCCTTTATGATCTTAATGATATTGGAGCTGAAGAGTAGCAAAGGAATGGAGATAGGAATAAAATAATCAAACACCATATCGTAAACGGGAACCGACACGCCGGTACCTGAACCAACGGGCACAAAACCAGCCATGGCCAACAATGACATGGAAATCATGGTAACAAGAATACCTGACACTTTCCCAAACCATTTCTTATGTTCTGACCAGATTCCAAAAGCAGCTGCAGCCACCACCATGGTCAGTACTAAAAAGTGTTGATCTGCTTGTATTATTGAATTCATTTATTTGTGTTTATAGCTGCCTGCTTTTTGCTTTTAACAGCTGCAGCCTGGTTATTTATTAATCAACAAGGTTTATTAGTTGACGAGTTGAATTGTATTGACCTAACATCTCACATAGAACATCCCAACATCCCCACGTCCTAGGATCCAAACAATGCCAGCTGCTCTTCACCCACTGTAACGATCTCAGAAGGCGCATAACGATTGGTTGGCAGTATATTGTATCGATCTGACAGATGCCTGAATGCATTCATGGCAATCTCCACACGGTTATTATCCGCTGATATATGCGATAAGAAGATGGTTTTAAGCCCGGCTCCCGCCATTTCTTCCACCAACTCAACAGCCTGTTTATTACTCAGGTGACCATGATCAGACTTAACACGTTGCTTTAAATAATAGGGATAGGGACCTTCATCGAGCAACTGTTCATCATAGTTGCTTTCAAGAAACACAATGTCACATTTACTCAGATGCTCCCTTGTCTTATCGCAGGCAGCACCAATATCTGTCATTACCCCTATATGCTGTCCTTCAACCTCAACCCTAAAGCTTGTGGGGTCAATGGCATCATGCTTTTTACTGAAGGAATGCACCATAAAAGCACCTACTTTCACCGAATCTCCGGCATTAAACACATGTGCCGACTGAGGATGATAATTGCGATGGGCCTTTTGCAGGGTATCACGCGTCAGGTAAGCCTCAATACCATGCATATCACACAATACACGCAATCCTTTAATGTGGTCACTGTGCTCATGCGAGATAAAAACAGCTTTGACCCTCCCAATATCAAGACGCAATTCTTTCATTCGCTTCATGATCTGACGACGCGATATTCCCGCATCCACCAGTATTGCCTCCTTCTCTGTCCCAATATAATAACAGTTACCATTACTTCCTGAAGCAATGGCGCAAACCTTAATCATTCACTATTCCTTTTTGCTGTTTACCACTAACAGCCGGTTAATTTAATTTTCCAGCCTCGAATATACGGAATTGTTTAAACAGATAAGTATTGAATATCGCAACATCTCACATCCAAACAGGTTAGCTGTCGAATTGTTGAACTGCCGAATTGTTTAATTGTCCAGGCGTCGAACTGATGAAAGAGCTTAATAGTTGAAGAGTTGATAAGTTGAAGAGTTGAAATGTATAGATCGAACAAGATAACTGTCGAATCGTCGAATTGTTGAATTGTTGAAAGAGTTTAAAAGTTTAAGTGTTTATTAGTTGATGAGTTGAGGTGTATTGACCGAACATCCCAACAAGCCAGCTGTCGAATCGTCGAATTGTTAAACTGTCGAAAAAGTTGAAAGAGTTGATAAGTTGAATTGTATTGACTTAACATCGAACATCTCAATTTAAATTTACTCACAATCGGGCATTGGCTATGCCGGTGCATGGAACTGAAGCGCGCGAAGAACAATTGATGTTGCACCGGATTGATGGGCACTGGGTAACCCGGGGCGTCGCTATGCTTTGCCTTTTAGTGTTCGAAAAGAAGTTTTATAAACGTATAGATCTATGCATCATGTAAATCAGCTCTCCTCCTTACAAAAAGGAGGAGTCCGGTGAGGTACGAACCGGGAGGTGGTTTTAGAAACTTTT